>CALLYA010000178.1 GCA_937875495.1 uncultured Verrucomicrobiota bacterium | reverse complement strand
TACACCTCTGCGCCCTCTGCGATCTCTGCGGGATACCTCCCCATCCGAATCCGGATACCTTTTCGGACGCCCTCTAGCTATGTCATGGCATTTCTGCACCCTCGTCCCGCTACGCCGCAAAGAAAAAGTCCGCAACCGAGTGGCTGCGGACTGAATGCTCGAGAAAAATGGTGCGCCCGGAAGGAATCGAACCTTCAACCTTGGGATTAAGAGTCCCCTGCTCTACCGATTGAGCTACGGGCGCATGGCTTTTCCACTTAGGTCGCGGGAGCGTGCTTGTTCCCTGCCCTTGCAAAAGAGCGATGGAGGATAATGGGATCCAAAAGATTTGTCAAACGATCAGCCGTTTTCAATCTCGCGGATAATGGCATCAGCCATTTGTGCAGTCCCAACGGCTGAGGGATCGTCACGGTCCTGCTTCAGATCGTACGTCACGTCCTTGCCCCCTGCAATCACCGCCGCAACGGCATTCTCAAGCCGGTCAGCCGCCTCGCGCTCATCAATATGGCGCAACATCAGGACCGAGGAAAGAATCAGCGCGGTTGGATTGACCTTGTTCAAACCCTTGTACTTGGGCGCGCTCCCATGGGTCGCCTCAAAGACCGCAAAGCCGCCCTCTCCAAAATTGCCGCCCGGCGCGACGCCCAGTCCGCCTACCAAACCAGCGCACAGATCGGATAAAATATCGCCATAGAGGTTCGGAAGGACCAGGACGTCATACAGCTCCGGCTTCTGGACCAGCTGCATGCACATGTTGTCCACGATCCGGTCATCAAACTCGATATCAGGAAATTCCGCGGCGACCTGGCGGGAGACATCCAGCCAAAGGCCATCAGAGAACTTCATGATGTTGGCCTTGTGCACGGATGTGACCTTCTTCCGGCCGTTCTTGCGTGCGTATTCGAATGCGAAGCGAACTATTCGGCGCGTCCCGAACTCGGAAATCGGCTTGATGCTCACCCCGCTGTCCTTGCGAATATTCCGCCCGCTCAAGCCATCAATCGTATCGATCAGTTGAAGCGTAGTATCCGCCCCACGCTCGAACTCGATCCCGGCATACAGGTCCTCAGTGTTCTCCCGCACCACCACCAGGTCGACTTCGGGGAAGCGGGTACGCACCCCCTGATAGGCCTTCGTCGGCCTAAGACAGGCGTACAGGTCGAGCTCCTGGCGCAGGCGAACATTGACACTGCGGAACCCCTTGCCCACCGGAGTGGTAATGGGAGCCTTGATCGCGATCTTGTTTCGCTTGATCGACTCGATCACACGCGCAGGAAGCGGGTCGCCCTCGCGTTCAAAGACATCGATCCCTGCTTCCTGGACATCCCAATCGATCTTCACCCCGGTTGCATCGACACAGCGGCGCATGGCATCCGCTAACTCAGGTCCGGTTCCATCTCCAGTAATCAGGGTGATTGCATAAGATCCCATCGTGCGACTCCCATCGTTTTTCGATTTGGCTGGCCCATCCGGGGCTTCGGCTTTGACCCGATATATGTAGGCTTCCCGGGTCCCTGGCAAATTGATGGAACATAGCCCCAAATCTTATCGAATTGAAGGAGGATGGTTATTTACCTGGCCCACGTCAAGCAGCGACGCCGTCGGTTCCACCTGATGGCAATGCTCAAGGATCCAGGATTCACGGCCGTTCGATCCGGCCGCCACCCGGAGTGCCAGGCTTTACGGTCCGCGGACCTGTGGCAGGTTGCTCAATCCGGCCGCCACCTGTCCCTCCCGGCCTGACCGTACGTGGGTTGTTCGGTCGAGGAGCGGACGGGAGACCGCCCTGATTGATCGCGTCGGCCGGCAGGAGCGGGCGCCCCGGTTGCGGCTCAATGATTCGCGGGCCGCGGTTGCCAGGATTGAGCCTGGTCACCGGGTCGCGATTCTCGACATTCGGCCGGTATTGCCCTCGGTCCGGACCGAACTTCTGGATCGGCACCTCCACCAACGGTCCACTGAAACCGACCAGCCCGGTCGACCAGCGCGAGCGATAGCCGTAGAGATCGTTCCACCGCTCAATCCGCTCCCGGTTGGTGTAAGACTCGTCGTAGACCTCGCGATCGATCTGAACGACTACGCCGTTCGAAAACGTCACGACCAACACGGCCTCGAGCAGGCTTTGGCTGGACCAATACCCACCCGGCCCCGATAGCCCGCCCACGTAAGAGGAGGGACGAAAGACGTGACGGGTCCGGTACTCGTGATAGAACCACTCAATCAAAGTGTCCGTGCCACTCTCCATGTACTCGGTCTCCGTCGGCCTGCCGAATGCCGCAGTCACCTGGTCCATCGTCATCCCGATGGTGATTCGCCCCTCCTCGACCATGCCGCTGCGACGGATCAGCCGATCCGCCTTCTGCCGCATTCGAGCAAGATCACCGGGGGGTAGATTGGTCAAATTCGAGGTGGGCACCCAACCGACCACCTGCTGCCCGCGTGTGCCAACTCCTTGGACCCAACAGTATTGCTCTCCCCAGCCCAAGACATGAACCGGCCGGCCGGCCGGGATCCGATCGTAAACGGTGCGCGCATCAGGAGTCACCTGTACCCCGGATTCCAGACGTGTCGAAAGCACCGGCGCAGACTCTCCAATATCGTCAAAATAAAGCACCCCAGGGACCGGCAGGTGGGGAGTCGGTTCCGCACCGTCGGCACTTCGCCGGAAGACGCCGCATATTCCCACCAGTACCAACAAGAGCGCTGTTCGTTGGTTCGCTGTCATACTTCACCCCCTAGGACAAATCCAGTATACCAGGCATGCAACAGGGGGACAATGGGTAGCCCAAGCCCGTCTGAAAAGGCGCGTTCCTTCGGGCCTCGCCTCCAGTCGATGGATGCTAATCAGTCATGATCATTGTCGGAATCGGAATCGATTCCGATTCCGATTCCGAGCTTGCTTCGCCATCAACCTTTTCGAACAGCCCAATGCAACAGGCTTGGTTGGCTGAAAACGGAATATCTACAAAATTTCCCAAAAGGTTTGGACCTGAACGTGTACCCTACCCACCCCCAACGCCCGCTCGAAAACGCCACCGCGTCCTCTGCGGGAGGCTTCTGGTTCCGGATGGGGGAAAGGGGCGAGCTGCTACGTCCATCTTTGTGGACGACCTCTAGCCCAAGGGCTGTGGTCAATGGATTGCAGGTTATCCGAGGAAGAGCGCTAGGCCAATCGTCAAAATTCCAGCACACCAACAATATACGGCAAAGGCACGAACCCCGAACGATTGGATCAGCTTGAGCAGCAGATGAATCGACAGCAGGCCGGTCAGGAAGGCTGCCCCAAAACCAAAGCCGGCGAGCTTCAAATTCAATGCTCCTGCTGCCGCACTCCCCTCTTTCCAAAGCTTGAGTCCCTCGTAGAGCGCGGCACCCGCCAGCGCAGGGACCGAGACGAGGAAGGAGAACCGCGCAGCCAGCGCACGGTCAAGACCGAGGGCCATCCCGGCCGCGATCGTGCTGCCGGAACGGGAGATGCCAGGCAGAATCGAGAGCGATTGGGCAAGCCCCACACCGAGCCCGTCCTTCCAGCTGATCTCAGCCAAATCACTGCGTTTGCCGGTGTTTAAGCTCTGACCGATCCATAGGAGCAGCCCGGTCACCAAAAGATTGACACCAACCAACACCGCGGACCCGAAGGCCGCCTCAATCAGGTCATGAAACGCAAGCCCGATCACGACCACCGGGATGGTGGCCAGGATCAGGACCGGGATCAAAGCCCGCCGCTCGAACAGCAGGCTCCATAGATCTTTGAAGAAGTAGAGGACTACCGCCACCAGCGTGGCCGCGTGAAGGAGCACGACCACCGCCACGGAGCCCTCTTCGACGCCAAGAAGGAGGTTCAGAAGCGCGAGGTGGCCGGAACTGCTGACAGGCAGGAATTCCGTCACCCCCTGAACAGCAGCCAATAAAAACATCTCCCAATAGGTCATGATCCCTCCCACAGACGGTTGATCCCTCAGGTCCAATTCCCGGAACGGAAAGCAGGCATACTCCTTCCAGCCGGATATGAATGCACGCCCTAATTTACAATTCGTGTCCGACGCTTGCCCCGATCTGAACCCTTTCTATTTCAACCGGCAGGCACGCCCAGGAGCCCGTCCGAAAAGGTAGCTGTCTTTCCAACTAAGGTCGTCCGAAGAGGTCCATGGCGAAACAAGATCGGGGTCGGGATCGCTATCGGCCTCGGGATCGAAGGAACACGTGATGGGATTCGGACATGAGAAACCGGGTACCGCAACCGTGTGGTTGGGGTGCCGACACAACTCGGCAGCAAAGTTTGAGCGGTACATAAGGGCCAGGTGCCAACCAGAACGGGAATCGATTCCGATCCCGA
>CALLYA010000177.1 GCA_937875495.1 uncultured Verrucomicrobiota bacterium | reverse complement strand
GTCTTCCCACCCAAGGCTGTCCGATAGGGTAGAGAGCGAAACAAGCTCGGGGTCGGGGTCGCTATCGGTATCGGTATCGATCCCGATCCCAGAGAAGATTCAGCCACAGAGGACTCAGAGTTCACAGAGAGAATCTGCCCTTTGCCACCGATGGGACGACCTGCTCTTCAGACGGGGTGCTTTCAGATGGAAGAGGGCTTCCCCCTCTGTGTTCTCGGTGACCTCTGTGGCGGGAGTCTTCCCACCCAAGGCTGTCCGATAGGGTAGAGAGCGAAACAAGCTCGGGGTCGCTATCGGCATCGTCAAGAGAAGTGATCTGAATGAGCGGCCATCCTTGCCTCGAGCGGGGGCTTCTGTTGGTGACGGGGACAGTTTCGGATGCTCACCTGTTCCGGTTGGTGGGCTTCCTCGGGTTTCAAGAGTTCCATACGGACCCAGGACATGAACTCCGCTGGGTGATCCTATTCCTATAATAAGATCCTCCATCGTCATAGTAGTAGGGCCTGTGAAGGGAGAGGATAAGTCTCGAAGTCTTCTATTTCCCACTGTTTAGATGCCGGGCCGCCTGGGAATGTGTCTGGGAATGCTTGGCCGGTTGTACACAGCGTTTCGACGTTTTCAATCCCTCTTCCAGGATGCACCCAGGGTTGTTCCCATTTTGTTCCCACCCACCCCTTCCCGGGTTCCATCCTGAGGGCATGCGGGTGCTTTTACTAAAATTAGAATCCATCCGTAATAGTCATAGGGGGTGTGAATCGTGGGAAGATCTCGGCAAATGGTTTCCTATAAAGGAATTAATGGTGGTTGAGCCTGTGAATTCAGCTGGGAATGGTTGATCACTTATCCCCAGGCTCAGAAGCGGTTCACAGTCCGTGACAGGAGGTCCCCAGGCTTGTCCCCAGTTTATTCGCAAGACCTTCTGCACCGGGATCAGAGGTCAAAAAGGCTGGCAGGGGGCAAGAGGGCGAGGGCAAAAAAAAGGCGCACACAGGCATTGGCCTGTATGCGCCTCAGTGGCGGCAAAAGTCGCTAGAGCTTATCCTGGATCTCCCGGATGGTCTTCTTCAGGGAGGTGTCGGTCTCGGCCTTCTCTTTGATCTTCTTGTGCGCGTGCAAAACGGTTCCATGGTCCTTTCCGCCGAAGGCACGTCCTATTTCAGGGTAGCTTGCCTCGGTCAACTCCCGGCTCAGGAACATGGCGATTTGGCGGGGATACGCAATGGAGCGCGGCCTCTTTTGCCCCATGATATCCGAGATCCGAATGTCGAAATGTTCGCAAACGGCACGTTGGATCTCCGGGATCGAAACGACATTGGTCTCTTCCTCACGCAGGAGGCCTTTGAGAACCACGGCAGCCGTCTCCTCGTTAATAGAGGTCTTTTCCAGGGAGGAGAAGGAGGAGAGGCGCAGGAGCGCACCTTCCAGTGTGCGGACATTGGAGTTGATCCGTTCGGCGATAAAGACGGCGGCGTCGACCGAGAGCTCGAAGTCCATCTCTTTGGCCTTTTGGAGGAGAATCGCAACACGTGTCTCCAAATCCGGCAGGGAGATCTCGGTGACCAAGCCCCATTCAAACCGAGAAACCAAGCGCTGTTCGAGGTTGGAGATCTCGTTGGCGGGGCGATCACTGGTCATCACGATCTGCTTATGCGCATCGAAGAGGGTGTTGAAGGTGTGAAAGAACTCCTCCTGCAACCGCTCCTTGCCGGCGAGAAAGTGAATGTCATCGATCAGGAGGACATCCGCGTTGCGGTACCGCCTGCGAAAATTGGGCATGGTGCGGTTCTGGATCGCATCGATGAACTCGTTGGTGAATTGCTCGGAGGAGATGTACACCACGCGTTTGCTGTTGTTTTCCTCCCACACCCGATGCCCGATCGCCTGCATCAAGTGCGTCTTGCCGAACCCGACCCCGCCGTAGATGAAGAAGGGGTTGTAGGCCTTGGCGGGAGAATTCGCCACAGCCATACTGCCGGCATGGCAAAACTGGTTGTTCGGTCCGACCACAAAGTTTTCGAACTTATTCTTTGGATTGAGGTTGGGTCGAGGGACCAATGGGGCGGGAGTCGGAAGCTGCAACGATGGGGAAGGCCTGCGCCGGGGATTGCCGGACTCCTCGGGGTCGTCTTCCGAGGTGTCTGAGTCTGTGCCTTGAAGCTCCTCGTTGAGGACCTGGAAACGGATCTTGAGTGGCTGTTCACCAATCTCGGCAACCGCTTCTTGGATAAGCTCGAGATAGTAGTTTTCCAGCCATTCCTGGTAGAAGCCGTTCGCGACCCCGAGATGCAGCGTGTCGGTTCCAAGGCTGATCGGGCGAATGACGCCGATCCACCGGTCAAAGGCCTCCTTGCGGATTTGGCCTTGGAGGTAGGAGGAAATCTGATTCCAGAGTGAGGCGAGATCTTGAGAGGTGTGATTCATGTTTCGGAATCGATCGGGCGAGTGGTTCATAAAGACAAGTTTATTCACACCCCGTCCGAGCCGGCCTTCGGAGAAGGGGTTCGGCTGCTGGGCGGGATCGGCCATGTGCGTCTTTCTGGTGGAGGTCCACAGGAAACCAGTGGCCGCCGACGGCGGAAGATCTTCCATAACCGTCTGTAATTATGCTGAATATAAATTCCATGATGATTGGTAAAAGGATTCGGAGTCCCTCAAGTCGAATGAGATCTTGTAGGATCCCGGGGCGTTGATCAAGGCCCAAGACGAGCGGGGCAGGCTGCGATCTTCCCACATTCCCCAGTTCAAACACAGGATTGTGCACAGGTTATTCACAGGCCCAGAATGCCTGTTGCAAGGGGTTTCCGGATCCAGCGACCGAGTGGCCCAAACATGAACGTAAAAATCCGAACTTTCCATCGATGGGAGGGGTATTCGGCTGGAACGCTGAGTGGGCAATCCCGATCCCGTCCGAAAGGGTGGATGGCGAAGCAAGCTCGGGGCTGTTCGAGCCTATTGGGGCGCAGCTGAAGGCACTGCGGCTCCTGATCGGGAGAACTCGCGCAGAGGCGCAGGAGGGGGAAAGGGGAGAATTGCTTGCGAGGTTGAGGTGATTCCTGCAACAGGCTTGGTCGATTGGAAACGGTAAATGGAATTTTTTCGCCCAAAAAGGCAGGGATTAGAGCATTGACCCTCCCCCCAGGCAGCTCCAAAACGCCACCGCGGCTCTGCGCCTCTGCGCGAGGCTCTCCGGATGGGGATGAGGACGGCAGGTTGGAAAAGCGGCTACCTTTTCGGACCATGTTTAGCCACAGAGGACAGAGAGTTCACAGAGAGTATCTTCCTGTTGCCATCGATGGGACGGCCTGCATTACAGCCGCTGTGGTTTCAGATGGGAAAGGGCATGCGCCTGTGTTCTCGGTGACCTCTGTGGCAGAGGTTTTCTCACCCGCGGAGGGCGCAGGTACGAGTACGAGTAGGGCATTGGTACGAGGGAGGCGAGGCCTGCTGAAACGGTATATCTGGAGAATTCCCCCAAAAGGTAGGAGGCAGATGATGGAACCTATCACCCCATTGGCATGTCGAAAACGCCACTGCGCCCTCTGCGGGAGGCTTTCTGGATCCGGATGGGGAAAGCAGAGAGGGGAAACGGTGGCTTCCGTTTCCCCTCTGTTGGGTAGCCCGTTCGCAGGGATCCAGGAGCTGACTGGGTCAGTCCACTATCCCGCTCTGCGGGGACTTACTCAGACGTCATAGTAGAGATAGAACTCGTACGGATGCGGCCTCAGCCGGAAGGGATTAACCTCGGCCTCGGTCTTGTACCGGATCCAGGTGTCGATGACGTCCTGGGTGAAGACGTCTCCCTGGAGGAGGAACTCGTGGTCGTCACGCAGGGCTTGAAGGGCCAGCTCAAGGGTTCCGGGGACGGATGGAACCTGCGCCAGCTCCTCAGGTGGCAGATCGTAGATGTTCTTGTCGAGCGGATCGCCCGGATCGATCTTGTTGCGAACACCATCCAGGCCGGCCATCAACAGCACGGAGAATGCGAGGTAGGGGTTGCAGGAGGGGTCCGGAAAGCGGGTCTCGATCCGCTTGGCCTTCGGGTTGGACTGGTACATCGGAATGCGAATCGCTGCGGAACGGTTACGGGATGAATAGGCCAGGTTTACCGGCGCCTCGAACCCGGGAACCAATCGTTTGTAGGAGTTGGTGATCGGGTTGGTGAAGGCGCAGATGGCCTGTGCGTGCTTCAGGATACCGCCGATATAGTGCAGCGCGGTATCGCTCAGGCCCGCGTAGCCGTTCCCGGCAAAGAGTGGTTGGCCGTCCCGCCAGATGCTTTGATGGACATGCATTCCGCTGCCGTTGTCCCCGAAGAGCGGTTTCGGCATAAAGGTGACGGTCTTGTTGTTTCGGTAGGCGACGTTCTTGACGATGTACTTGTACCACATCAGGTTGTCGGCCATCTGAGTCAAGGGCGCGTACTTCAAGTCGATCTCGGACTGGCCGGCCGTGGCGACTTCGTGGTGCTGTGCCTCGACGGTCAGACCGAGTTCCTCCATGAGCAATACCATTTCGCTGCGCAGGTTCTGGAGTGAGTCGGTCGGGGCGACAGGGAAGTATCCCTCTTTATGGCGCGGTTTGTAACCCAGGTTGGGGTATTCCTCGCGGCCGGAGTTCCAGATGCCTTCCACGGAATCGACCTGGTAGAAACTGGAGTTGGCGGTGTTGTCGTAGCGGACATCGTCGAAGATGAAGAACTCGGCCTCGGGACCGAAGAAGGCGGTGTCACCGATACCGGTGGACTTCAGGTAGGCCTCGGCCTTGAACGCGATATTCCGCGGATCCCGGCTGTACCGCTCATGGGTGATGGGGTCGACGATGTTACAGATCATCGTCAAGGTCGGGATGTCGCAGAAGGGATCGATCTTGGTCGTCGAGGGATCCGGAATCATCAGCATGTCGCTGGCATGAATCGCCTGCCAGCCGCGGATACTCGAGCCGTCGAAGCCGAAACCGTCTTCGAAAGAACTCTCCTCCAGCTGGTGGATGGGAAGGGTGAAGTGCTGCCAGGTGCCGAGGAAGTCCATGAATTTGAGGTCGACAAAGCGGACATCCTTTTCCTTGCAGAGTGCGAATACTTCCTGTGGGGTCATGGTCATGTGTCTCCTGATGTGGTCGTCTCAGCTTGCTTGATTGCTCGATTGCTGATGGTGGCGCAGCAGCACCTGCTGACGTCTCATCCGCAAAGGGTTGTGTGAATTTTTCGGGTGGGGGACTCGGTTATGGCTGCCTTCTCCGGCTGAGCGGACCGCCCAAGTGCCCCGAAAGGGACACTGGGCGGCGTGGGCCCGCACAGCTCAGGAGGGTACCGGCGGGCAGCCATGGGTGAATTCGGTCGGATCAGAGGGCGTTGGGCCCCTCCTCCCCGGTTCGGATGCGCACCGCGCGCTCGAGGTTGGTCACGAAGATCTTGCCGTCACCGATTTTGCCGGTTCGGGCGGAGTTCACGATGGCCTCGACGGCTCCGTCCACGATCTCGTCCGATACCACGATCAGGATCTTGACCTTGGGCAGGAAATCGACGTTGTACTCGCTTCCGCGGTAGATCTCCGTGTGCCCCTTTTGCCGTCCGAACCCCTTGACCTCTGTGACGGTCATTCCGTTGATGCCGATGGCCTCCAGTGCTTCCTTCACATCCTGGAGTTTGAACGGCTTGATGATTGCTTCGATTCTCTTCATTTCGGTCTCCAAATGCTTATTGGAAGAACTGTGAAGTCTGGAAATCGGGGTAGGCCGAAGCACCATGCTCTCCGACGTCGAGACCTTCCCGTTCCTCTTCCTCGGATACCCTGAGTCCGATGGTGATTCTGATGAGGGTGAAGACGATGAACATCACCCCAAAGGTCCAGGCGAACGCTGCGCCGATCCCGATCAACTGGACGAGGATCTGAGACGCTTTGCTGCCTGATTCCACAAGGATGCCTGCCGGGGTGCTAAAGATTCCGGCTGCCAGAGTCCCCCAGGCCCCGCACACTCCATGCACCGAGATCGCACCGACGGGGTCGTCAACCCCCATTCGGTCGATGCCGAGCACGGCGAACACGACCAGGATTCCAGCGATTGCGCCGATGATTAAGGCGCTGATTGGTTCTACATTAGCACATCCTGCCGTGATCCCGACAAGTCCTGCCAGGGCGCCGTTCAGTGTCATCGAGATCTCTGCTTTGCCCTGTATTATCCAAATGCTGATCATGGCGGTCAACGCGCCTGCCGCAGCCGATAGGTTCGTGTTGAGTGCGATAAGGGCGATGCTGGTGTCACCCGTGGTGGTCGATCCGGCGTTGAATCCGAACCAACCGAACCAGAGGATGAACACACCCAGTGTCGCCAGGGGGATGTTGTGACCTGGAATCGCGCGGGGCTTGCCGTTTTCATCGTACTTGCCCATACGCGGTCCGAGCACGAGCGCACCTGCCAAGGCGGCCCAGCCGCCTACGGAATGGACGACCGTCGATCCGGCGAAGTCGATGAATCCTAGCTTTTCGAGCCAGCCGCTCCCCTCGAAGAGTCCACCCCATGCCCAGCTTCCGAAGATCGGGTAGACAAATGCGCTGATGAGCGCGCTGTAGACCAGGTAGCTGACGAACTTCGTCCGCTCCGCCATGGCGCCGGACACGATCGTGGCCGAGGTCGCGCAGAAGACGATCTGGAACATCAGGAACATGTAGCCCCAGGAATCATCCGTTCGAAAGAACCACCCCGTCGTTCCAAACAGCCCTGTTTGAGAGGTCCCGAACATCAAGGCAAACCCAACCGCCCAAAAGGCGACTGTCCCCACCGAGAAGTCCATCAGATTCTTCATCATGATGTTCACGGCGTTCTTGGCCCGGGTGAATCCGGTCTCCACCATCGCGAATCCCGCTTGCATCCCGAAGACCAGGATGACCGCGACCATGGTCCAGACATAGTTGAGGTTGGTCTGGATCGTCTCGGTGGCTGAGGGTTCCGTTTCCTGTCCCATCGCGCATGCGGCGGTCGCCAGGAGAATCGCAGCCACTGGGATCATGCGGCCCGGCCTTTTCGTTCCGGGAAGATCGTCCCGGGATCTCTTCGTTCGATATATGGCAAACATGATGAGCATTCCTTCAGGTTTGATAAGTGCGTGAGGTCATTGTGTGGTGAGCTCGCAAGGGTTCCTTTAAAAGGCCATGTTCAGTCCGCCACCGAAGAAGAACTCGTCATCCTGATCGATATCATCCAACTCACTCAGAGCGACCGAATACTGGGCAATACCGCGAATCGACGTGTATTCATTGATTTGGAACGGAAGCTCGGCCCCGAACAGGAGGTCGTTGAGACCATTCCCGTCCGTCGTGTAATCAAAGCTCGTGCCAAGCGCTGCACTGAGGGAAAGGACCAGATTCTCGCGGTCCATCAGCTTGCCGTAATCAATGTCGTGGCCGATGCCGAGGCTCAGGTAACCACCATCCACCGCATCGAAGTCATAGAACCCGGTTATCGAAGGCGAGAGCGGAACGTCGAATGCCACACCGAGGTAAACTTCCTGCGTGGACGTCTCACCGGCATCCGGAGTCGGCAAGTCATAGTAGATATAGCCTCCGGAGACCTCCATGAGATCGGTGGGTGAGAACGTTCCCCCGAGCGTGTAGTCGTTTTCGACATAGTCGGAATCACCACTCACATCAATGGCTCCCCAATAGGAAGCGGATATCCCCATCGCTCCCAAGGAGACCGCGGGAAACATGGTGGCGCTGTCCGTGAACGGTACCCCCCTGAAGAGGTATTGATTTCCCCACACAAAATCCGCTTCGGCTGCAATCGCAACCGGTTCGGACTGCTCCACGAGGTCTGCTTCAGGATCCTGGGCATACGCAGGTTCGAACATCACCCCCAGAGCGATGAGGTGCGCCAATGCGCGACACAGTGTTGACTTTCGATCTGTTTTCATGCTTTCTTGTATTCCTCAGCTGAATGTGTAGTACGTCTCCTGAGATGCCCCCGATAGGGCACCAAGATCTGGCACGGATACCGCAGGTACCGTGCCAATCTTGTTTTGATTTTAAATAAATTTGTAACTCGCTGGCAGCCTGCGGGATAGGGCGATATGGCAGGAAGCCGTCCCTGGATTGCTGCTGGGGGCGGATTGTATAAAAAACAACAGTTGGGCCAAAAAACGATAACTTGGAAGAGTCTGAATATGAGAATTGGGATCTTGACCGGCGGTGGGGATTGCCCCGGATTGAACGCCGTCATCCGCGCCGTGACTAAATCCGCACTCATTCATTACCAGGCAGAGGTCATCGGCTTTCGCGACGGGTTCCGCGGACTTGTCGACAACGACACGATCCCGCTGCACTACGAAACCGTTTCCAACATCCTCAACGTCGGCGGGACGATCCTCGGAAGCGCCAATCGGGAACGCTTCTTCGGGCTGAAGCGCGATGGGACCTCGTCCTCCAACGAAGGGCCCGATCGAACCCGTGATGCCGCCGAGGTCTTCCGCCACCACAAGCTCGATCGCCTCGTCTGCATCGGCGGTGACGGAACCCTGCGGATCGCCCACTACCTCGCGAAGCACGCCGACATCCCCGTGATCGGTGTCCCCAAGACCATCGACAACGATGTCGCGAAGACCGATATGACCTTCGGTTTCGATTCCGCCGTCACCACCGTGACCGAGGCCATCGACAAGTTGCACACCACGGCACGCAGTCATCACCGTGTGATGGTTGTCGAGGTCATGGGCCGAACTGCCGGTTGGATCGCGCTCTACGGTGGTGTCGCCGGCGGCGGCGATATACTCCTCCTGCCGGAGGTCCCGTTCTCAACCGAAGCGATTTGTAATAAGGTCCTCGACCGCAATAGGTTCGGAAAGAGGTTCTCCATCGTCGTCGCCGCTGAAGGCGCCTTTCCACAGCCGAACGACCCGTTGAGTGGAATCGAGTTTCACAAATCCGGCGGCATCGGTCAGCACGTCACCCACGAGATT
The DNA here is from genome assembly GCA_937875495.1 of uncultured Verrucomicrobiota bacterium. Lineage (GTDB taxonomy): Bacteria > Verrucomicrobiota > CALLYA01 > CALLYA01 > CALLYA01 > CALLYA01. The sequence goes on along the minus strand of CALLYA010000177.1, from coordinate 11,749 downwards.
GAGAAGCGCACCGGCATCTCCTCGCGGGTCACGGTCCTGGGACACCTTCAACGCGGTGGCTCCCCTACCCCGTTTGACCGTATTCTCGGTACCCGGTATGGGTACTCCGCAACCGAGGCCGTCATTCACAGCGCACCCAACGTGGTCATCTGCCTCAACAAGGGCGAAATGATTCCCCTCCCGATCGAGGAAGTCGCCGGCGCGCCCAAACTGGTCCCGGTCGATCATCCACTTCTTTTGGCTGCCCAGAGCGTGGGCAGTTCTATTGGCATATAGTCCCTCTTGAAGAACCTGACCCTGCCTCGATCTCCTCGGATGCCCGGCACCATGGAGCTAGATCCAGTTCCAAGATCGGGATCCGGGGCGACGGTCCTCATCATAATAAGGATATCCCACCCATGATTTCATCCGACGCGCTTCAGTTCCTTCAGTCCTTTCTGGCTTGTCCCAGTCCCTCCGGCTACGAACAACCCGCCCAGGCCGTTTGGCGGGATCGCACCGCGCCTTTCGTCGATCGAATCGAGACCGATGTCCATGGCAACAGCATGGCCTGGATCCATCCCGACACCCGCCCCCGGGTCTTGTTCACCGGCCACTGCGACGAACTCGGATTTCAGATCCGCTATATTGATGACAACGGCTTTCTCTATTTTGCCACCATCGGCGGACACGATATCGGGCTCGTTCCGGGACGCACGGTCACCATTCACACGGCCAACGGCCCGCTCCCCGGGGTCATCGGCAAGCGGGCGATCCATCTAATGAGTCCGGACGACCGCAAGAAGGTCCCGGAGATCCACGAGCTATGGATTGATATCGGAGTCGCGGACAAAGCCGAGGCGCAATCCTTGGTCTCCATCGGGGACCCGGCGACCTACGATCATTCCTTTAAGCCGTTGCGTGGGTCGCTGGCCTCAAGTCGTGCCTTCGACGACCGCGCCGGCGCCTTCATCGTCTCCGAAGTGCTGCGCAGGGTCAGCTCCCAAAAGAGCGCCCTGCGCTGCGGCGTTGTCGGGGTTTCGACGGTCCAAGAGGAGATCGGCCTGCGGGGGGCAACCACCAGCGCCTTCAGCACCTCACCCGATATCGGAATCGCTCTCGATGTGACCCACGCGACGGATCACCCGGATGTCGACAAACGAAAGGTGGGCGAGGTCCGGCTCGGTGGCGGCCCGGTCATTTGCCGCGGTGCCAACATCAATCCCCGGGTCTTCACCCTCTTGGTCGAGACCGCCAAGGCGGAGTCGATTCCCTTCCAATTGGAGGCAGAACCGCGGGGCACAGGGACCGATGCCAACGCGATCCAATTGGCCCGCGGTGGCATCGCAGCCGGCTTGATCGGACTCCCCTTGCGATATATGCACACCCCGAACGAGGTGATCGATCTGGAAGACCTCGATCAAACCGCATCCCTCCTGGTCGCCTTCCTCAAAAGGATCGGCCCGGACACCAACCTCATCCCCTGAATGGGTAGCATGCGGTCGTCTGAAAGGGTGGCCGCTTTCCCAACCAGGCCTCCCCATCCCCATCCGGAGAGCCTCCCGCAGAGGACGCGGTGGCGTTTTCGACCTGGCCATGGGGTGGTGTGAGGGTCCATGCTTTGGTCCCTACCTATTGGGGAAATTGTTTAGATATCCCGTTTTCAGCAGACGGAGGCAGTTACAGAAAACAGCTTCGATGTATCTGCCTTCCCCCCCCTGCGCCCTCTGCGCCCCCTGCGGGAGTCCTCCCCATCCGGAGAGCCTCCCGCAGAGGACGCGGTGGCGTTTTCGACCTGCCATGGGGGTGGGGTGAGGGTCCATGCTTTGGACCCTACCTAGAGGTCGTCCGAAAAGGTCGATGGCGAAGCAAGATCGGGGTCGGGGTCGCTATCGGTCTCGGTATCGAAAGGACTCGTGAGGGGATTCGGTCATGAGAAACCGGGAACCGCAACCGTATTATTGCGGTGTTGAAAAACTCGGCAGTGAAGTTTGAGCGGTCCATGAGGGCCAGTTGCCCTTCAGAACAAGATTCCCCTCGATTAACTCGATTAACTCGATTAACTCGATCCCGATTCCGATTCCGATTCCGATTCCGATTCAGCAATGATCTGACTGATCGGCAATTATTGCCAAGAGACGACGCCTGAAGAAGCAGGCTCTGCGCCCTCTGCGGGAGTCCTCCCCACGCGGAGGGCAGAATCCGCTCTGCGGTTAGATCGGTTCCATCTGCGCCTGGTGCAATTGCCGATATCGCCCACGCTGTTGGATCAGTTCATTGTGGGAGCCGCGTTCACAGATGCGACCCTTTTCGAGGACAAGGATCTGGTCTGCCTTGCGAATGGTGGAGAGTCTGTGGGCAATGATGAAGGTGGTTCGGCCCTCCATCAGTCGATGCAACGCGCGCTGGATATGCAGTTCGGTCGTGGTATCGACCGATGAAGTCGCCTCGTCCAGGATCAGGACCGGTGGATCCTTGAGCAGTGCGCGGGCGATCGCGAGTCGCTGTTTCTCTCCGACACTGAGACGGACCCCCCGCTCACCAACTGGTGCATCCCATCCCGTTTCCAGCTGCGAGACGAAGTCCCATGCGTGCGCCGCCTCCAACGCATCGCGAATTTCCTGATCATTCGCGGTGCGTCTTCCGTAGAGCAGGTTTTCCCGGATGGACCCATTAAATAGGAAAGGCTCCTGGGCGACGATACCGATCTGGGCCCGTAAGGTGGCCAAGGTGAAATCGCGGAGGTCGGTCCCGTCGAGCAGAATTGCGCCCTCCTCCGGATCGTAGAATCGTGGGATCAGGCTGACCAATGTGCTCTTGCCGGCCCCGGTCGTTCCCACAATCGCGGTGACCGACCCAGGCATCGCCGTGAGATCGATTCCCTGGAGGATCGGCACATTCGCCGAATAGGAAAAATGGACATTGCGGAATTCGATCCGCCCGGCGGGACGTTCCGTAATCGGCCGCGCGGAGGGTCGATCCTTGACGTCGACTGGCGCATCGAGCAGGTCAAACAGACGCTCCGCGGCCGCGCGAGCCTGTTGCATCATCTGATTGATCCCGTGCAGCCGCTGGACTGGCTGATAGAACATGGGGACATAGAGCAAGAAGGCGGAGAAATCGCCAAAGGTGAACTCGGTCCCCCCACCCTCCGCGAGCAACCGGCATCCATAGGCCAACAAGAAGACATAGCCGAGGCTTGCAAAAAAGTTCATCGAGGAGCTGTAGACACCCCAGAGCCGCATCACCGATAACGTGCTCTCCTTGCAGGCATCGGCCCGCTCATGGAAACGCTCCGCCTCATGACCCTCCGCGGAGAATGTGCGAATCTCCCGCACGCCACTGACGCTGTCGAAGAGATAGGCCGAAAGTCGCCCCGTCATCTCCCGGATCTTTCGATGACGTTTGTGCGCGCCCCGGGTATAGGCAAGAGCCCCTGCCAGTAAGAGTGGGATTGGCAGCAGGGAGAGGAGGGCGAGAGTTGGATGCAGGTTTAGGAGCATCCAAAAGACACCGACCATGGTGAGGACCGAAACGACGCCCTGTTCGGTCCCATCGAGCATGACCCGTTCCACATGGTTAATGTCGTCGATCAGGCGGGAGACGACATCCCCGGAGGGGTGCTTTTCGTAATAGGTGACCGACAGACGCTGAAGGTGTGAAAAGAGGCTTTGGCGCAGATCGAGCAAAACCTGCTGTTCAAGTTGGTTGTTCCAAAAGACCCGCAGCGCATTGAGGAGGTCGCGCAGGAGGAATGCGAGGACCAGGACAAGGACCATCCAGGGGAGGCGGTCCAGGCGGCCCGGAGCGACGACCTCATCAATTGCATACCTGGTGATCTGCGGGAAGACGAGTCCGAGCAGAGTCGTCCCGAGGGCGGAGAGGAGGGTCAGCGTGCACCACCAGGGGTATCGGAGAAAAGAACGTAAAATGCGTGCGAGTGGTCCCTTCATAAGGAGAGTATCCAGGCCTGATGGTGAGGGTGCAAATTCACCCGGGTGTGCCACGTGGAACATGAGGGGGGGTAGGCACGGAAGGGGCGAGGGAAGGTAAACAGGAAAGACACGAAGACTCGAAGGTCTGGAAGGAGAGGTTTACATGCGGGGGGGCGGTGATCCCTGAAACAGGATTGGTCAGCCGAAATGGGTAAATCTAAAAAATTCCCCCCAATGGGTTGGATCAGAGTACCACCTCTACCCACTCCCAAACCCAGGTCGAAAACGCCACCGCGCCTCTGCGCCTCCGCGCGAGAATCTCCGGATGGGGAGGTTGGGAAGGGGTGAGGGAAGGTGAAAGGTAAACAGGAAAGACACGAAGGTCTGGAAGGATGGGTTTACATGCGGGGTGGCGGTGATCCCTGAAACAGGCTTGGTCAGCCGAAATGGGTAAATCTAAAAAATTCCCCCCAATGGCTTGGATCAGAGTACCACCCCTACCCACCCCCAAACCAGGTCGAAGACGCCACCGCGCCTCTGCGCCTCTGCGCGAGGCTCTTCGGTTCCGGGGCTCAGGGGAGCTGTTCGAGCAATGCCTGGAACTCCGATCGCGACTGTAAAGCCTCAAAAGCGGGCTGGTTGAGGTCCGCCCTGCGCAGCCAGCCTTCATCCATGGCGATGGCGGTCTCCAGTTCCGTCAGGGCGGCATCGAATTCCCCCGACATCACCAAGTAGCGTCCAAGCAGGAGGTGGAGTTCGGCCCTGCCTGGGGTACGCCGGAGGGCTGTGCGCAGCCGCGGGATTACCTCCGCGATCAGTCCCTGGGCCTCCAGACTTCCCGCAAGGTTGCGGAGCAGCTCGAGGTTGTTGGGCTGCAGGAGCAGGGCTTCCAGAAAGGCCTGTTCGGCCTCGGCTGGACGATGGTCAAGGAGGAGGATCCGACCCAGTAGGTTATGAAGGGAGGCACGTTCCGGGGTGGACTCCAGGACTTGTCGAACGGTTTGTTCGGCGGCGGTTATTTCACCCTTCTCAAGGAGACGAAGGGACTGTAGCTCAGGCTCGTAAGCTTCCGAAAGTGCGCCTTGGTCTCGCAAGGGGAATTCCTTGGAGTCCAAGGGTTGACCGGGCAAGCGGACCTCTAATCGATGGGAGGCATTCCGGGTTGGGGTCGGTGCCAGGCCAAGCATCGAAGGATTGGCGGTTCCCCCTGGACGGGCAGACTCTACAGATGGGGGTGCTGCTTCCGCTGCGGCTGGTGCCAGGAAGCGCATGTTGACCTTTCCAACCAGGCTGAGTGCCACGGCGGCCAGGACCGTTATTACCGGGATGATCAGTTGTTTCCGCATGGGATCAAAGGCATATTGATGTGAATTGAATGGTGAATCCTTCTAAACCAAGCCACCGAGGATGTCCATAGAGGATGCCGCAATCTCTGGAGGAAGACACGATGAATTTCTTGCAAGGCAAATCGATGGCGATTGATCTCCCTCGCCTTTTCATTTGGGGCCTGATGCTCTCCTTATCTGTATTGGTGTTGCAGACCGGATGTATGACGGTTCAGGACGCCGTGACCGGCGAGTCTACGTACAATCTCTTCTCGATGGAAGAGGACGTGGCCTTGGGTCAGGAGGTTCAGGAGCAAAACCTGGAATCGTTTCGGGAACTTGGGGTCCCTGTCAATGAGGATCAGGAACAGGTTGCCCGCCTCAATCGGATTATGGGCCGACTCAAACCGGTGGTTGATCTGCCTGACCTCCCCTGGGAGGTCAACCTGATTCAGACGAATATTGTCAATGCCGCGGCCGCACCTGGTGGAAAGATCATTGTGTTTTCCGGTCTGTACGATCCTGAGAATGGCATGGTTCACAATGATGATGAGTTGGCTGCGGTGATGGCCCATGAAATGGCGCATGTCACCTGTCGTCACGTCACCGAATCAATCACGCGGCAACAGGGAATCGAGACCTCAGCGCAATTGATTTCCGCTGTATTGGGTCAGGCTGCCGGCAGCACAGCGGCGACCGCCTTCTCCTATCTTTACTCCGGAACAGCGATGTTCCTCTTCCCGCACTACAGCCGCGTTCATGAGAACGAGGCCGATCGGGTCGGCCTCTTCTACATGGCCAAGGCTGGGTACGATCCGCGAGCCGCGGTCGAAATCTGGCGCCGTGCATCGGAATCCGAAGGCGGCTCCGGATCGGGGCTGGGCGGGTTCCTCAGCTCGCATCCTCAAAATCAGGATCGCATGTTAGCGCTGGAGGCAAACATGCCTGAGGCCCTTCAGTATTACGAAAGTGCCACGGGGAACACCGGCACCGACTCCTCCGCGATCAGGCCCCAGGCCGAGGGTGTTGTCTCCGCCACCCCGTTGGGCAATGGCGACCCCTCAAGGGTCCGGAGGATTGTCGAGGATGGGGATTCCGAAGCGATTTCCGCGGGGAGGCGAAACACCATCTTTCGTGCGCGCCCGGTTTCCCCATCCGGTCCCGATCGAGGTGAAGGCCGATGAATTCACCCCGTTCCTCGAACGGGACCCCTCCCCCTACTCCTTCCGATCGCGCGCCTGCGCTGATCCGACCTCGGTCTCGCAGGTTCAAAGGGGACGCCCTGGACGGTGAAGCGCGCTCAGCCCTCTGCACCTGGTTCGGGTGGGATCCCAGCGAGGTCGAATCCTCCGGGGGGCTGACCGAATCGGAATTGCGCCTTGCCGGCTGCATGAAGACGGTCCTTGGCGAGATGGGCGTCGAGGAGCGGCTCAAGGGCAAAGAGCTCGTCGATCGCTGGGCGGAGTTGGTTGGGGGGCCGATCGCTGCTCATGCCCATCCGGTCGGACTGCAGGACGGGGTCTTGACCCTCGGGTGCGATCATCCCGCCTGGATTGAGGAACTGAGCCGCTTTCATCGTCCCGCGATTTTGCGGAACATCGCCGATGGATTGGGTCCTGGCTTGGTACGGGACCTGCGGTTTCGGATCGGATGAGCGTGCCACGTGGAACATTGGGGGAAGGGCGAGTAGAGGAGTTCATCCTCGAAGACGAAAAGGGAAAAGGGTGGACGGGTTGCCTTTTTCTGTTTCAGGTAACGCCCGTCCGGAAACCCCATTGGGCGGAAACGAAGGGTCGGATGGGGAGAACTCGCGCAGAGGCGCAGAGGGGGAATGGGAGTGGGGGGCGGATACGTTGGAGCTGTTTTCAGCTGCCACCTTGGTCAGTCATTAGGGGAATTCACCATAATAGAATGGACCAAGGCATGGACTCTACCCACCTCTGTGGCCAGGTCGCAAACGCCACCGCGCCCTCTGCGGGGGGCTTCCGATTCCGGATGGTGGGTCAGCGGATCGGTGTGATGATACCAGGGGACCATCGTCGCGCCTCACTTCGGCATGTCTCGGCCCATTGAGGGAGGACCCAAAAGTCGGCGGCGGTGGCTGCGGCGGTGAACAGGCGATGGTAATCCCTGGGGGGAGATTCGGGCGATTGGATCTCCTCCCGGATGAGCCTGAGAATGAGACGCATCCGAGGCTCGGCAGGGATCTCGTCCCAGGAGAGGGTTGTGATCGCACCATCGGCTTGGGTGAGAGCGATGCCTTCCTGGTGGAGGCGAGAGACCGTGCCGGAGATCGGGACACCGTCCCGGTTGGTCAGGGTTGTTACAAAACCGGCATGCTGGAGGCCGACTGCGTTGGCGAAGTCAAAGAGGTCGATCAAGGCGTTCGGCACTTCGAGCATCTGTTCCAGCTCTGATTGAATCCAGGGGGTGGCGACGCGTGGGAGGAGGGATTCGGCAAGTTTCGCAGCCGAGGGGTAATCGCGCTCGGCCATGGCCTGGGACCAGGCACTGCGGTTGCCGGCAAGCAGGGCGGCGTCCTGTTTCCATGTATCGAGTCCGCCGCGCGTATGGGCATCCAGCCACGACCGATATTCCGCGAGTTTTGCTTCGAGCCGTGCGGCATCGGCATGGAGCTGGTTCGCCCACGGAATCGCCAGGATCGAATCGGCTGTCGAGCGAAGCAACGAAGCGGCCTGCTCCCAGTCCCCCCTCTGCTCCATGGTGTTTGCCCGCGCGACAGCGGCCTGGCCGGTGAGCAGCTGTTGGGTCAGGGTTTCGAGCAGCGATTGAAACGGGGGCAGCCACCAGGGGGGTGGTTTGAGTTTGGATCCCGATTCCGCCAATTCCAGGAGTGATGGATGGGTTGAATTGGAGACTGGAGCTGTTAGGGCCTTGAGGAGATCATGGAAGAGCCGGGCTGCTTCGGGGGGGAGGGCGGAGTCTTCGGACAGGGCGGGGTCAGGGACCTGGATGGTTTCGGTTGACGGGTCTTGGCGCAGCTGGTTGATCAAACGGCTCCAGAGGATGGCCAGCTGGAAATCGGCCGGCGGGATCTCCGGCGGAGGGGTTTGAAGGATGGGTTTCCATGCGGTGATTGCAGCGGACCAATGTTCACTCTGCAGGAGGTCCGCGCCCTCGCGCCAGGGGTCTGGTTCAGGAGCGGGAGTGGCCTCGTTCGCGGGGGCTGTGGAGCCTTGAGGGGGCTGCACCAAAGGTTCGTTCGGGGGGGCTGCCTGCTCCGGCGAGGCCCCCGGTCTTCCGGGTCGGGTTGGGTTGGATCGGCGGGTGAACTCAGCGATGGCGAGTCCGGATAGGGCCAAGACACAGGTCAGGATTGCGACCCGTCGAATACGGGTCTTCATGCGTGGTGTATGTCGTGGAAGGCGCCGCCAATCGCGGGTCAGCCGAGCGAAATCGGTGGGACGCGCGGACGGATCGGGGGAGAGCATTTGCAGGATAAGATCCCGAGTGGGCGGGGGGATGTCGCGGGCGATCGCGTGGTCGGGCCAACTCGGTTCGGGAGCGGTTCGCAGCAGGTCGATGAGGCCCTCGGTCGTTTCGGCGTCATGCGGAGGGGAACCGAGGAGTGCGTGGTACAGCGTGGCGCCGAGGGCGTAGATTTCGGAGCTGACATCGGGTGGCACCCCGAGCAGGCGTTCGGGGGCAAGGTAGTAGGGTGTGCCCCAGATGAAGTCGGATCCTTCCGTGGATTCGGAACTCTCTGTGAGTGCGATTCCGAAGTCGGTCAGCTTCGGTTGGCCTCGGCGGTCCAGGAGGACATTCTGCGGTTTGATGTCGCAATGGAGGATCTCGTGGGAGTGGAGGTAGGCAAGGACGGAGATCAGGCCTGCTCCGATCTTCAACCAGGACCGGTAGGGGATGGGTCCTTGATCGCGCAACCATTCGTCGACGGATGCCCCTCTGATGTGGCGGAGGACAAGGTAGGGCCCGAACGATTCTTCGCCCCGATCGAGGAGAGGGACGAGATTCCGGTGGCGGAGGGAGTGGAGCAGGTGGCCTTCCTTGTGAAGGGCCTGGATGGCCTGGGGATCATCGGCGAGCTCCGGATTCACCGATTTGAGGGCGACCAGGCGGTGTTCCTTCTGATCCCAGGCCAGGAAGACTTCGCCCATTCCGCCTGATCCAAGGCGGGCCCGCCGCTGATAGCGGTGGAGGGTATTGCTGGTCAGGAGGGAGCGTCTGCATCCTGGGCAGTGGTATTCGGTGCCTGGCGGACCCTCCAACCATGCCGGCGGGGCGGCGGAACAGTAGGGGCAGCGTTGGGAGAAGGAACGTTCCATGGTGGATCAGCGGGTGGATCTCGGGTGGAATCGCCGTATGGTTCACTGAGGCATAACGGGAATGCAGCTGTCTGCTGCTTCTTATTTCATGTTTTGGTGCTGGGTGCAATGATGGTTGGTGCGGCCGGGCTTGGGCTCCATGGGAATGGAAATAAGGAAGTGGAAAGATGGGAATGGTGGATGATTCCAACGAGCTGGGAACGGGAATGGATGGGCCTTTTCCCGGGCACGGAGAGCAGGGCGGGGTTCTGACAGGGGATGGGGCGGGCATGCGGTACCGGCTCAGGGTGGATGAATCGGATGCAGGAGTTCGTGTGGACCGTTGGTTGGATAGGCAGGGGCCTCTCCTGAGCAGGTCTCAGATTCAGCGCTGGATGCAAGCCGGACTCGTCACGGTGGGTGGGCGACCGGTCAAGGCAAGCCTCCGGCTCACCGGCGGGGAACTTATAGAGGGGACGGTCCCCATCCCGAAACCGGTTGATTTGGAGCCGAGGGAGTATCCCTTGGAGGTCCTTTATGAGGACGAGGATCTATTGGCCTTGAACAAACCGGTCGGCATGGTGGTGCATCCGGGAGCGGGGAATGAGGAACTGACCTTGGTGCATGTGCTGCTCTACCATTGTGCGGACCTGCGTGGGGTTGGTGACGAGCTGCGTCCGGGGATTGTGCACCGGCTTGATCGCGACACGAGCGGGGTATTGCTGGTGGCCAAGCATGATGTCGTGCATCGGGCCTTGGTCGAACAATTTTCGGGCCGAGAGATCCACAAGGAGTATCGCGCGCTCGCCCGAGGAGTGCCCTCGGCTGCATCCGGTCGAATCGAGGGTGCCATAGGACGACATCCGGTCGACCGCAAGCGCATGGCGATTGTGGAACGTGGAGGGAAGCCGGCGGTGACCCGATACCAGGTGGTTCGGGTGTGGGACGAGATTTCGGAGATTCAGTGTTTTCCGGAGACGGGTAGAACGCATCAGATAAGGGTGCATCTCGCCAGTTTGGGCCACCCGATTTGGGGGGATGCGGTCTACGGTGGGACGCACCCAATGGTCGGAGCTTCAAGGGTGGTGATTCCCACCCGGCAGATGCTGCATGCATATCAGATTCAATTTCGCCATCCGAGAACAGGAGAAACGCTTGCATTTATCGCGCCATTCCCGAAGGATTGGTTGGACGTGATCGAGGGGCTCGGGAAGGGCGCCCTATGACATAAGTATTTTGTGCAGAGCCAATTAGGGTGTTGATTCTTCAGAATTGCAGAGATTGAATGGGATTGAGATCGGGAGATCTACGGCATGGAATGGACTCGGCTGATGTCCGCATTGGAGGGGGAATTGAGCGCCTGCCGCGAAGCCGGCCAATACACGGTGGAGGTTGACCCCTCCTTGCTGGTTGCCCTCGGCAAACCTGTCCCGCAGCGACCGAGATCTGAGCAGGAGTCGAGGGCCTCGATTCCACGGCAGGCCTCTGGGAGCGCGCAGGAAGGTACGAATCGACCTGCGGGGCGGGAGCCGTGGGTCGAAAAGGAAACCGAAGCTCCTGTGGCCCCCGTTCCGACGATGAAGCCCGGGGGTGGAGAGGCTGGTGACGCTGCTGACGCAGAGGGTGCCACGATGCAGGTACCTGGCGACGAAGCGCGGCTCCCGGGTGGGGCTGAGGTCCGAACGGAACCTGACCGGATGACCGGACCCGTTACGACGGTGTCGACCGGACCCACCGGACCCGAGCCGGAGGATGCCCCGAGGGACGAGCCAGAGGCCGAGATGCGGTCATGGTATCGATTGCGCCAGGAGATCAAGCAGTGTCGCCGTTGCAAGCTCTGCGAAGCTCGCAACAACGTCGTGATCGGGCAGGGCGACCAACGTGCCCGGGTGATGTTCATCGGAGAGGGACCGGGTCAGCAAGAGGACCTTTTTGGGGTTCCGTTTGTGGGGCGGGCAGGGGAGCTATTGACCAAGATCATCCAGGCGATGGGGCTGACCCGGGACGAGGTCTATATTGGGAACGCGGTGAAATGCCGCCCCCCGAACAACCGGCAACCGGAGCAGGAAGAGATGGAAGCCTGTTTCCCGTATCTGCGTAGGCAGATCGAGTTGATCCGGCCGGAGGTGATCGTGTTGTTGGGAGCCACTGCGTGGAAGGCCTTGTTTGGTCCGCAGGAGCATGGACTGAACCGGGTGCGTGGGAAGTGGCTTGAATGGGAAGGGAT
>CALLYA010000176.1 GCA_937875495.1 uncultured Verrucomicrobiota bacterium | reverse complement strand
GACTGATCGGCCACCATTGCCTGGAGGCGACGCATGCAGGAGCGTGCTTTTTCAGACATCCAGTCGACTCTTGCAATTCTTACCCAATCGACGCGCCTATGACGACCTTCTCCAGGCTCTCAATCTCCTTGGCGTCCTTGGCGTCTTGGCGGTTCATCTTATGGAGCCGGCCATTGCCGGATGAACTGTCCACTTGGATTCGATTTCGTCAGCGGGATGCGTGAAGACTGGGGAATTCAACCGCCAAGACGCCAAGAGCGCCAAGGGGAGAGGCGGATGTCACGGTGGGACATGACCTGAGCGGTCCAGGTGCCAACCAGGGCAGGGTTCCCGATTTCGATTTCGATTTCGATTTCGACAATGATCTGACTGATCGGTAACCATTGTTTGGAGGCGACGCATGATGGAACGTGCCTTTTCGGATATCCACTGGCTAGAACCTCATCCCCCCCCAATGGCCAAGTCGAAAACGCCACCGCGTCCTCTGCGGGAGGCTCCCCCCCTTCTGAACGGGGAGTCAGGCTGGGGAAGGGAAGGCGCGGGCAAGTTCTGACACGCTTTGGCCACCGGCCTCAGGCATCATACCCGCCCAGGCTGCGGACAATCGCCTGATAGTTGCCGATGTCGAGGACGGACATCGTCTGCACCGTTCGCAGCACCACCATCTCATCCGTCCAGGAGTGTGGCCGGGAAAGGACCTCGTCCAGAAGGATTCGGCCGCGATCCAGCGCAGCCTCGGGGCCGGGCGAAACCGCCAATTGCATCATCCGTCGGCGCACCCCACCGACATCCGTCTGAAAAGCATGCCACTGGATCCGGCGGCGCCGCCTATCCGCGTTCGAATGCCCCAACCAGCCGACCACCTTGCGATATGCCTCGGCCACGGGGTCGGGACGAAGGAAAAACCGCCGGCGCCACAGGCTCTTTCCCCACCAAATCAGCTGTTTGAAAAACCCCATCGCCGGCAGCGTCGCTGGGTGCGCCAAGACCGATTGTAATACAGCCTCGATCTCCTCCATCCCTGAGATGCAACTGCGAAGCCCCCGGTAATCCACCGCAAAGGCCACGGCAGCCGCGCGCAAAGCCTCCGCCCGCCGTCGACTCAGCCCTGGGCGTAAGGCCTCCAGGTAGGTGTCCATATGCAGCGGTGTGAGTCCCCGGGACTCCAAATACGCCTCCAATCGGGACAATGCCCCCTCCCTATCCCGCAGAAGGTCCCGGAAAAAATCCAGTTCCTCGTCACGCGCCTCAATCCATTGGAGGTCGTCCCAACAACTGGTGCCCTTCAGCTGCGGCACCTCCACCCCCGGTATCGTCAAACCAAGATACTCCGGATCAAACAGAGCGCGAAGGCGCATCGATTCCCAAAAGACCGGACGCCGCATCCGAGCGATCTTGCGCTCGGCGACGTCGAATGATGCCAAGTTCTCACCTGGATCGGAGTAAGTCTCCGGATCGATCAGCTCGTGAGCCACGCCCGCCACAGCCCGGATCCCGGACCATACCCCCTTGCCTATGGCCCCCAGTATGTAAAACGGCGTCAGAAAGATGCGGCCCCGCGCCATGCGGCGCTGATAATAGCGGTACGGATTGAACGACCGTCGGTCCTTGGGCAGTTTGTGCAGCGGATAGGTGCCAAACAGGTTTCGAATCAACATCCGCCGATCCCGTCTCAACCGTGCCACGACCTCCGGACCGAATCGCTTCATGATCATGTGATCACGCGCGGGATCGCTCGAGAGGAAATTCAGAGCGGTGAACTCAGTCGTAAAATAGGGGCGCCCCGGCTGCTCGACGCCGTCCTGACGCCGGTGCACATTGCCGGTTCCACTAAGCCATTCCAAAAACTCCTCGCGCTCCGCCACCGATACGAACGGTAGCTCGTCCAGCGGAATCACCTGCTTGTTGTACTCGATCAAAAGCTTCGCGGTCCGCTGGGCGACGGAGTGCGTGATAAACTTAAACCACATATAAGGCCCACCAAAAAGGGTGCGCTCCCGCTCCAGATCCAGCCGATCGAGCCGTTTTCGATTCGACCGCGTAAGACCCAACCGCTCTGTCCAGATCTTCTGGATCGTCAGGTTCCCAAGCAGCTGATTGGTCGTCTTGGTGTCATTCTTATGCAGTAAGGCGCCGTCGAGATAGTCGCGGAAAAGCGCCAAAACCCGATCCTCCAGCAACCAGTAATAGGCCTCCGAACCGGATCTTACCTGCGTGGCCTGCCGTTGCGCATCCGCCTCGGTGTCGTCCGCGGCCGCTACCGCCTCCCGCAATCTTGCACAGAGGCGTTGGACCGAATCCGAGACGAGGCTTGCCTGCCCCTGCGCGATCCCCTGGAGAATGCTCTCTGGATAGAGAACCCGGGAGAATAAGGTTTCAATGTCGACCTGCGCGCGTGCCTCTTTCACATCCTCCATCAAGGCAAGGAAATGCGCCTCGGCGGTGTGCTCATAAAAATCGCTCGCCTCGCTGGCGATCTTTCGGAACCACTGCCCGATCAATAACAGGAGCAGACAGATCCCTCCCAAAACGATCAAGGGTGTCCCCATAATACGCTCGAGCGGCTTGGAGAGGTTGCGCAGGATATCGAAATGAAAGAGCGCAAACGTCCAGTCCACCAGCAAAAAGGCGCTCCCCATCAAGATCAGGCGGCGGGCGGGGCGCATCGTCCACTTGGTCACCGCGGCCCCCACCATCTCCAGGAATTGCGTCGCGGTCATGGTGCCGGACAGGTCCGCGCACCAGTGGACAACAGAGAGGAGCCGTTGTCCGAATCGGCCGAGCCGGCGCCCAAACGCGGCTACGACCTCGCACGGGTCGTCCAAGGTCGCCTCCAGGCGGGCACCAGCCGCAAAGAAGGGGAGGCGCCGAATCAAAGGGGCGTGAAAAAGCTGTAAGATTCGCGTAAATCGCTCGGCCGCTTCACGTCCGAGGGTGGTCTCCACCTGTGCGCCGTCCAGGTCGATCAAGGTTTCCAATACCCGCTCCAATCGAATCTCACGCGCAAGCCGCAGATCCGAACCCATGCCCCTGCCCTCGGACAACCAAACCGAGCGCAGCACCAGCCGCTGCTGAAGTGCAAAATACCACCGCCGCAGTCGATGCCGACGCGGGCCCTCCGGCAGATCAGCCAAGGCCTTGCGCCACTGTGCCAAACTTCGACTGCGTAAGCGCATCAGGCGAAACGCCGTCGACTTTGCACCCCCGACATCCACACGGGCGAAGGCAACCACATTGCGATTCAATACACCCGCTTGCTTGGCCACCATTCGATCCAAACCGCGCATGAGGAAGATGATGACCCGAACCAATCGCACGATCGGCCGAGCGACACGCACATAGCGCACCAGTCGCGGCAGGCGTAAAAAGCGCAGCACACGCGCGCCTCGGATGTAATTCAACGCCTGGAGCCCCTGGGCGATCAGCCCGAAAGGTATCGATGGCAGGAAATCGATGAAGAAGTGCCTTCGGAAATAGAGCAGCTTGCGCTTCGCAAAATGCATCCGTAACGAGAACTCCGCCAGGAAGACCACACAGATGGCGGTGTCCACCCACACCAGCCATTGAACAACCCGCTCCGGCGGTTTGGCCGTCGCCTCGTACATCAATAGTCCCACGACCCCGAGGATCAAGATCAGAATCGTGTTTTCCAGCCAGACAGTCCCACGGTGTCCCAGCAGTCGCTCGAGTCCGATCTGGACCTCTTTTTCTTGCATCTCGCTGCGAATTCGCCGGATCAGACGACGCAATCCAGGCGGATGTAACCGCTTCGGCTTCGAAGTCGCCTGCGTCCCATCCGCACCAACCGCCGCCCCCCCCCTCCACATCTCTTCGAACTCGGTCAGCCGTACGCTCAGAGCGGTTGCTATGTCGTATCCCCGCTCCAGCGGCTGATCGTCCGCCAGGAAAAGGATCTCGTCGATCCGGCCATGCAGCTCCTCAGTCCACTGCCTGCAGAGCTGTTCACGAGAACGGACAGGAAGTTCCGCAACTCGCAGCTCTATTTCTTTGCGTAAGAGGGCCGCAGTCTCCGCCATCTGAAAGAGTAAACCGTTGCTCCGCTGTCGTTCGGATGCCGACGCCTCCGCGGCAACCTTGTGCTGAAGCCCCCAGACCTGCAACAGCATTTGCCACAGCATCTCCGGCCTGGACTCCCCCGCATCAAGCATTCGACGGGCATGCCCCAGCAGGTCACGCACCTGCTCCTCCACCACCGATGCCCGGAAAGGCTGCGCATGCTGAGCGAAGGCGGCCTCGTCCCCGGTCAGTCGAGTCGTCTGATCCCATAGGTCAATCTCTATGAAGAGATCCTTCAGTGGATCGATCGCCGCGAGGTCGAGATACTTCAGGGAGACCAACTCCAACCATCGGCTGCGATCGGTCAGGCGCGATAAGGCCGATTCCCGCGCTGCCGGTACCAGCGTGGCATCCTCCTGGACCGCCTGCAGCTGCAACTCCATCTCCCGGAGTTTGCCGGCAAGCAACGGCTCCAGATCGGCTCGGGACCCTGAAAGTCCCTGCGGACAAAGAAGGTGGTTGAGTAGCTCTTCCTTCCAAGCCAAATGCTGCCGCTCCTGGAGTGTGATCTCAGGAGCCGCATCCATCCAGGACGCGGTTTCCTCCAGCGCACACACCAACTCGATCGCTTCCGTACAGAGTCCTGGAGCCGCGACTCCTTCCCGGATCCGCGTCAAGAGCGATTCAACCCTGGACTCCAGCTGCTCACCCATAGGCCATATCTCTTTCAGCTAGCCAAAGCCCGTCCGAAAAGGTAGCCGCATTCTCAACCTGACCTCCCCATCCGGAGCCGGAGA
>CALLYA010000175.1 GCA_937875495.1 uncultured Verrucomicrobiota bacterium | reverse complement strand
GTGAATGAGGGCACGCCCGAGGCAGAGCCGCTGGCGCATCCCCCTCGAGAGGGTGTCTACCGGCGCCGCCCGCACCGCGGCGAGGTCTACCAGCTGGAGGATGTCATCAATGACTACCCCCGTTTCACTTCGACTCAGCCCGTGCGCCTTGGCAAAAAAGCGGAGGAACTGCTCAACCACCATCCCCGGGTAGACCCCGAAGTGGTCCGGCATGAACCCGACGAGCTGGCGGACCTCGCGGTAGAAACGCACGACGTCGTATCCACATACCCTGCCGCCGCCGGAGGTGGGCGGTAGCAGCGTCGCCAGGAAGTTGAAGATCGTCGTCTTGCCGGCGCCGTTGTGCCCAATCAGGCCGAACACCTCCCCTTCCGGTACGAATAGCTCAACGCAATCCGCAGCGACCTGAGAGCCGTACCGCTTGGTAAACTGGATGAGATGAACCATAGGCGGAATCCCTGCCCGCATGCGGCCATCCTCGCCGCATGAATGTGTACCCGTTGAATGAGGCCGTCTGCTCCGCCCGAAGTCGCCCCAAGCGCGCAGGCGGATTATGCAGCAGCAGACCGCCGGTCGAAACTGATCAGCAGGATGCTTGTCAGGAGTACTCCCGACGCCAACCACTGGACAAGGCTCAAGACCCTGCCGTTGATCCAATAATCAAAGATCATCGCCGAAAGAGGATAGCAGAGTTCACACACCGTCGAAAGACTTGCAGTGACCCGCTTCAATCCAAAGTAGTACAGGAAAAGCGACGCGCCCCCGGTCGTCCCCGCGATCAACAGAAAGATCGACCACTGAAACCGCGTCACCTGCACGATCGCCCCGAGCCGACCCGCAATCAGAACCACCGGAAGCATCAGCAGTGCCGTGAATCCGAAACGGTAGAAATTGGCGGTGTGAAACGAAAACCGACCCAGGATCATCTTGCTGAAGACCGTGGAGGCGCCAAAGGAAATCGCCGCCAAGAGCGCCAGCCCCGCGGCCCGGATCAAGGACGCCTGGTGCGATAGATCCGGCAGGTGCAGACCGAACGTCAGGAAATAGGTGCTCAAAATGGCGATCGCCGCATACAGATAAAACCGCCGGGATGGATGCTCCCTGAGCAGCAGACGTGCCAGCAGGATCGCGAAGACCGGTTGCAGCTTCTGCAACAAGACCACGATCGACAGCTGCTGAAAACCGACCAGAAAGAGCGCCTTGACGATCGCCATGGTACCGATCGCACCGCCAAACGCCGCGATCAGGAGAAACACCGCCCAATCGCGCAGCTCGAAGCCGTCGAGATGGCCGTACTCCCGGAAGAAAAAAGGCTGCATCAAAAGAAACGGGATCAGGTGCAGCAGAAAGACAACCAACCTGAGGTCGAGCGCTTGCAGGCGCGGAGTCAGGACCACCCCGTCAAATCCCCACATCATCGCGGAAACCGCGATGCAAAACGCCCCGATCCACTGGGATTGCCGACCTCTGTTCATGGACTCGCCTCAAAAGGGATAGCCGATGCTGAAATAAAACCGTGAACTCGGGTCGTAACGCGTCCGGTTCACCGCTTTCGCCCAATCCAGACGCAGCGGTCCGATCGGGGTACGGTACCGTAATCCGAGGCCGAGGCCGCCTTGCCAAGCCGCGTCATAGTCATCTTCGATCAAAACGGCGACCTGTCCAGCATCCGCGAAGCCGGCCAGCTCGAGCTCCTTCCAGAGTCGATAGCGCGCCTCCAGGTTGAGCACGACCATGCGCTCCCCGCCGATCGGAAAGCCGGCCTCGTCCCGGGGACCGACCTCGCCCTCACGATAGCCGCGTACCGTGTCCTGTCCGCCGATAAAAAAACGCTCCTGTATCGGGATCTGCTCCCCACCCTGTACCCGGATCTCTGTCCCAATCCGGAGCGAACCGGCGAGTACCCAGCGATCCAGCGGATTCCAAAAGGCCGAGGTCTGCACCGTCGGACGGATGAAGTCGACCTGGCTGCCCCACGCCTGATCGCCCCACTCAATGTTCCCGTTGATCAACAGCCCACGGTAGGTCAGGACCGGACTGTCTCTGCTGTCATAGAGCGCGCCCATGGAAATGAGACTGAGCTGGGCATCGCCTTCCTCCTCTTGGACCTCCTGGGAATCGATGTTGTAGACGTCGGACTGGCGGAACTCATAGCCGCCACGCAAATATGCGTTAGATCCCACATCCAGTGTCAGCCCCTCCTTCACCCCATATTCCCGCCGCTCAAACGAAGGCTCCTCCCGATGGGTCCAAAAAGCGCCGACCGACTCGGAGACGTTCAGCCCGTAAATGTACGGCACCGTATAGTCGGTGTAGAGGCGCTCACTCTTGAGACTCATCATTCCGCCCGTGCTCGATTGATGCCCCCGGTGGAATAGGTTTCGATGGGTGTAGTTCACGCTCCCACGCAACATCTCATAGCTGCCCCAGCCCGCCATCGTGCTGAACTCCTTCGTGTGCGCCTCCTCCACACGCACGTCGAGATGGACCTCCTCCGGGTGCCCCTCGATCGGGCGGGGCGCGATCTGCGCCGTCTGAAACAGGCGGGTGCGCGCCAGTCGCAGGCTTGCCTTGTCCACCGCGCGCTGATCGTAGACACGGTCCTGCTTCAAACCTGCCACCTTCAGGACAAACGGCTCGGCCGTCCGGACATTCCCTCGCACGCCGACCGACCGAACCGTCCCCTTGGGACCGAGTACAACGCGATACCGAAGCAGGATGGAACCGGTCTCCGGATCGATCTCCTCCTCCAGGGCAACCTCGCAAAACGGGTAGCCCTGAGCACGATAGGCATAGGCCACCATGACTCCGAGATCCGAGGGGACGGTTTCGCGGTAGGGCTTGCCGCGATAGGAGTCGAGTAGCGCCTTCGTCTTCTCATCCCGCAACGGCTCCTCCGATTCCACCTCGATCGATTGAATCATAAAGCGGATCCCCTCGTGGATCGCTAGAGCGACATCCACCTTGCCATCCCCACGCAAGATCGGATCGGAGGGATCCACCAGCACATCGGTCCATCCGCGCCTTTGATAGTAAGCCTCCACCGCACCCGTGCCCCGCCGATATGCCTGGTCGCTGAACCAGCGGGTCGACCACGGCCAGAACTGGTCGAAGCCGCCGAGAAAGGTGACCTCTAATTCTGCAACCGTCAGCGCGCTCGCACCCTGGATCTGCACGCCGCCGAGCCGGTAACGCGGACCGCGGTTGCAGTCCACCACCAAGACCGGCGCACCGGCGGCCTCCTCTGGGACTTCCGCCGGATCCGAGGCGATCGGCGGTGGCTTGACACTCACCGTGGCCTTCAAAAAACCCTTCGTCTCGAACCAGGTCGTCACCCGGTACGCAACCTCGTCCATGAGCACCGACATCGGCAGGTCCGTCTCCTGAAACTCCGTCTCCAGGAGACTGATCAATCGGAGACGCTCCAACAGACCGACTCCGCTCCAATGCCAGCTGCGGGGTTCGCATTCGACCCCGATCAGGCGGCCTGCGAGCATGAACACGAGGCAGGCGACGATCAACCGATGCGGCTGCCTGCGATCAGTCCACACCGGAAGCCCGATTTGCCGCCGTTGAACTGCGCTCATCGGATCTTCAGCCTCCAGAGCACACCTCCGTTGTAGTCGCCATACTGATCCCGTCCCCCAATCAGCGAGAAGCCGCCGTTGAGCCGATACTCCGCATCGACAATCTCCCGCTCCGGTAGCGAATCGTTCGGCCTGGTCACGATCTCAAGCCGCGTCAGCCAGTCACCCATCTCCCCGCCATAGTCCTTGACGATCTCCTGCACCGCACCGCGCCCGATCATGAAACCTGCACTCGTGCCGACCGATGCCTGCCCCGCCCCATCCGCCGCCATGGGTCCACCACGATCACGCAACCTCCCGGTTGTCAGGAGCCAAAGCACGTCCTGAGTCGGTAACGCAGGATCGGATGTGAGTTGTATCTCAGGCCGGGTGGCCGGTCCGCGCGCCTCCAATTCAACCGTGTAGCCGCCAAAATTTCCCTCGCCCAGGAAGTCGAGCATCGGGACATTCGGGTTCTCCGGTGTGAACCGGATGTACATCTGGTCGATCAGCATACGCGTCAACGGCAAAAACAGGTTGCCCTCCGTTGTGCTGATCTGCCCGAGCAACAACGGCGACGCGAGGTCTCCACCAAGCGTCAAGAATGCGTCCAGCCAGGTGCTGACCACGTTGTTCCGCAATCGGAAGCGATTCGCGCCCAGGTTGAGATTCAATCCAATGCGCCCGAGTGGGGAGTCCGTTGCAACCCGCGGCATCGGGATCGGGCGGATCGGTGCCTGTTGGACCATGACCGATGAGGGTGTGCGCCGCAATAATTGATGGAATCGAGGCAGCGGCACGTTTTGCGTGAAGGCGCCGTCCACGATCTCGAGGTCGCCGGAAAGCTCCAGATCCGGCAACACCCCGCCCAGCTGAACCGTTCCGCTGGAACGTACCCGGATATCCGGCTTGCGCAGGAACAGAAAATGGTCCAGTCCCAGGTCGAGTTGGAGATCGTGCAACCGGTTCTCCGAAAGCAGCGCCACACCCTGCATGTTCGCAGACCCACCACCAGCGGAGGCTCGAGCTTCATGGATACGGATGAACCCGGGTTCCAGCTGCAGATCAGCCTGGATCTGTTCCCATGGCGGCAATTCAGAGCCGTAGCGAACCAGCCCGTCCAAAAGCCCCGCACTGACGGAGTAACAGAGATCGTTCAGGGGGCCCTCCGCCCGTGCATGGAGACGCAGATCACCGGAGTAGATTCGCAGATCCCGCGTGAGCAATTGGTCAAAGCGCCGGAGTTCGATCGGCGTGACGTCAGCCCCAGCCCGCAGAGTGCGGACCCTCTCCCCATTCTCATTTTCGGCAACGTTAAGTTCCGCCCAGCCGCCCAGCTCACCATGCGCCGTACGCATGCGGACCCCCGGAATCACGATCGATTCCCCAACACACATCAGTTCGAGCCCGAGGCGAAAAGTGGGATCGAGCTTGGGGAACCATTGGGTGTCGATGGGAAAACGCCCATCGAGCTGCACACTCAGTCCGCCGTCCAGGCCATCCCCCCGGTTGAAGAAGCCGAACTCGGCATTCGTGCTCCAGGGCTCCGGCTCAGCACTCCTCAAACCGGCAGGCAGATAGGGGTCCAAACGCAGGTCCTTGAGATACCCCTGAACATCCCAGGCGTCCGCCCCTCCCCAGGTGCCTGCAAACCATGCGCTGCCTCCAAGCCCCTCTGTGATGGCTAACCCAGGCACGGCAACCCGACCGGGGGCCCATTCCCATATCGCAGGCTCCAATAAACGCAACGGCCAACCGTCCATGGCGAGACTGAGGTGGGTCAGGATCCCGTCACCCCGACTGAGACCGTCCAGGTGGCCGCTTCCCCCCGCAAACAGCTCCAGCGTCGGCGCGCTGCCGCCGGATGCGAGTATGGACAGCCGCTCCAACGACCAATCGCCCTGAAGACTGCCGTGGCCGTCGATCGTGGCGCCGCCCCGCGCCCAAGGCCCGACCTGGCCTTCGGCCGAGCCCTCGGCATCCACTCGAACCCAGGGCGCATGCCCGCCCTGCCAGTCAAGATACCCACCTCCCGAGACCAGGAGATCGGTCGCGCCAAGCGCCTCCGGCCAACCCAGTTCCGTGGGGAAACGCCCGAATAGCTCCATCAGAGAGATGCGCCCGACACCCGTGTTCGCCTCCACCGCAAGATGCCACGGCTCCCCAGAGCCCCACTCAATGCACCCGCCCGCTTGCAGTGGTTGAGCATCCGGTCCCGGTAACCCCGGATCGAACAGGATCGCCGGATCCCATTGCACCAAACCAGGCTCCACCCGCAAGAGCCCGTGGAGCGGGCCGATCCAGATCCCGTTCCAGGCCACATCCGAGGCGGCGACCTCACCGTCAAATAAGACCGCACCATCGCCGATTCCGGATGCGCCCCTGCCCTGAATCCACAGGAACTCCGCCTGCCATGGGAAACGGGTCACCTCCGGCCCCGCCCAGTCCATGCAGTGGCTCAACTCCCCGCTCACATCATAACTCCAACGCGGGGACTCCATGCCGAACGCCCAGTCGAGCGAGCCGTCCGCATGCAGAAGGTCGTGTGAGTCATCCCCCTGAAGAACCGTGCGAAGATCAAGCTCCAGATATCGATTGAACCACCTGCCGTCTAAACCCAGGTCCAGGTTCGCCCGCGGGCGGTCCCGCGGATAAACACCGATCGCCTGCAGGTTGCCCGAAACGGAATAATTGCCCTGCGTCGAGCCGAGTATCGAGAGGGCCCCGGACCATACGCCATCGTCCTCAACCCATCGGTCAAACGCCGCCCGATGCGCGGGGAAGATCAAGGACACCCAATTGAGCGGATGCAATTGGGAGACCTTCACGTTTGCAGACTCCAGCTCAGCTCCGTCGAACGAGATCCACCAGTCCAAGTACCCGTATCCAAGCTCTGAAGTCAGGAGCCCACTGGCCAACATCTGGCCACTCTGCCGATGCAGGGCGAGCTTGGTACGCATCAGCCGCGGCAGGTTCTTAACGTATAGATTGAAGTCATCAACCACATACTCACGCTCGCTCGCCTGCAACGAACACTCGATCACACACTCCTGAATAAACTCGCCCACGACCGGCCAGGCTTCAGGCAGATTCATGCCGTCAGAACTCAACTCCAGCTCGATCTGTCCCGGCACCTCCCCAGGAGTGATCTCCAGGCGACTCGCCAAGAGCTCCCAACGCCCAGCCGTGGTTCGAACGCCCGCCCGCGAAACATCCAGAACAAGCTCCGGCAGGACCAGGCTGGTCAAGTCTAAAGCCTGCTTTTCCGTGTCCGCAGACGGATCCGCCGAGGCGAAGGAGTCCACCCACATCGTCCAGCTGGATCGCGTCATGTCCGCCTCAAGGCGCACGCCGTCGACGGAAATCACTCGAAGCCAGCTCAGCCCCGGCTTCTCACCCCATTTCAGATCGAACCCGACCCGGACCGCAGCGATGTCCACCCGCAGGTGAGACATCGCCGGCTGCTTGTCCGGACCCGCCCGAAAACAGACCTCATGGAGTGTGAGTGCACCCGGTCGCAATCGGATCGAATCAATCGTCAATCGCCCGTTCGCAAGCCGACTAACCTCCTGCGAAATCCAATCCGGCACACGCGGCCAGACCCAAAACAACAGGAAGCCCCATGCAATGCAGGCGAGCAGAAGGAAGAAACCAAGCAGCTTGGTCCATCTGCGCGGCTTCCGCCTCAGCCGCTTGGCCATGATCTTCTTGGGCAACCATCCCGCCATTCCGCTGATTCCAATCTGAAAACCCCCAATAACGTCATCGTCCCGTCGCAGGCGCGAACACGGGAATATGGTAGCGGGTCGGCGGAATGGTTGCCAAACTTGCGGCCGCGTCTGTCATCCACTTGCACGACAGCAGATCCGCAATCGTCAATCGGGCCGAACAACCGCGGCGTTCCTGGCCACGGAATTCACCTCCGCCAAGACCCATGCCAAGCTGTCCCGCGCCGATTGACCGGCGATAATCGGATCCAACGTGTTGCTCGCAACCGCCGCAACCGCACGTCCCAGCTCCGTCTGGAACGGATCCGCGGTGGGTAACGGCAACGTCTGCGTCTTGCCGTCCGCACCGTGGAAGACAACATCCTCACTGAACGCGGAATTCAATTGGACCGTGCCCTGCTCGAATATCGCGTCATACCCGTGCTCGAAGGCGCGATGCGCAATCCAACCGCTCTGAGCGGTGATCACAGTACCGGAATCCGGGTAGAGATACTCCGTCACCAGGTAGTCCACCAACCCCGTCGAACCGATGATGCCAGTCGACCGGACCCCATCAGGATCACCCAGTAGATACCGCACGAAATCAGTGTCGTGAATGTGCAGGTCAATAGCCGCCCCCCCGATCCGCTCCGGATGCGCCATCCAAGAGGGGAAGGAGATGATCCGGCGCATGTGCAGCGCCTTCAGTGCGCCGTAACGGCCGTCCTCAACAATCTCCTTGAGTAGACGAAACGCCGGGAAAAAGCGCAGCACCTGGCCGACCATCAGCAGCTTGCCAGCCTTTTTCGCGGCGGCAAGCATCTGATCGGCCTCCTCAACCGTCAGCGCAATCGGCTTCTCAACCTGGACGTTCTTGCCCGCTTCCAACGCCGCAATCGCCGAGGAGGGATGGAACTCGGTCGGAAGACAGATGTCGACCAGGTCGATGTCCGGATCCGCAAAGAGATCGTCCGCATCGCGATAAGCCTTGATCCCCGATAAATCCTCCTGACCCGATCCCCCGCCGAAGTTGCCTCCAACCTTGGACCAGTCCCCCGCCCTGCGCGCATCGTCGGTGTCGGCGACCGCAACCACCTGGGCTCCCGCAATTTCCTTGTAGGCACGATAATGCGTGACGCCCATAAACCCCAATCCGACTATTCCAACTCGTACAGTCATTCCTCAATCTCCATTGGTTGCCCCTAACCCCCAACCCAAAAACAGAGAACCGTCGGGGGATCAGGACTCAATACAAGGCCATCGGCTACCGATACAATCAGAAGTTATAATGAAACCACCACCACCTCCGAGGCAATCCCAAAAAGGTTCCGGCCTGGCGGCCGGAAGCCTGAGGCCCCTGGAGGGCCTCAGGCGAGGTCGGAGGTCCGCAGCACGGCTTCGCGTGCTGCTGTCCGGGGCCT
>CALLYA010000174.1 GCA_937875495.1 uncultured Verrucomicrobiota bacterium | reverse complement strand
GTTGACCAAGGCAGTTGTTGAAAACGGCTCCAATGTAGGTCCCTTTCCCCCCCTCTCAATACACCTCTGCGCCCTCTGCGATCTCTGCGGGATACCTCCCCATCCGGATCCGAAGACCTTTTCGGACGGCCTCTCACTAGGCAGTTGCAGAAAACGGCTCCGAATAATCCTCCGCGCCCTCTGCGATCTCTGCGGGAGTCCTCCCCATCCGGATCCGGAGACCTTTCATGGTGGCCAAATGGAGTTTTCGGACCGCCCCTAGTTATTCCCCTCCCCCTTTCCCCAGCCGTTGACATCCCCACAAAATAGGGTTTTGTGAGGGTAAACCCTAACAAGGCCATGGGATGTTTGAAACCATAACCATCAATTTCCAAAAACCGATTCCGCTCTTTCCCCTGGAGACCTGTATCCTCCTGCCACATTCCGTGGCGCCATTGCACATCTTCGAGGATCGCTATCGCCGCTTGGCCGAAGACATCCTGGACTCTGACGGTCTGGTCGTGATGGCATTGTTCGAGAGAAAGCCATCCGAGGAAGAATACCTGCACGGACAACCAACGTTGCGCCCTTTCGGTTGCCTCGGGTATGTCGAACACTATGATCGCCTACCGGACGGCCGATACATGGTGCTGCTACAAGGCGTATGCCGGGTCCGCCTCGAGGAGGAACTCATCTCCGAGCCATATCGGACCGCCCGAGTTTCCCCGCACGGACTCGCCGATGCGGAGGATCAGGTCCTACTGCACCAACGCGCCTACCTGAGCGAAATCCTGGCCAACAAAAAACTGCCGCAGCTGGAGCATGTGCAAAACGTCTACCACATCATGGAACGGCAGATTCCCACCGCCGCCCTGGTAGACCTCCTGTCGACCTTCGTCTTCGAGGATACCGAATCGATCTACGGACTGCTGGAAGAGGAAAACCCCGCAGTCCGCGCGGAGCTGTTGATCGATCGGATCCAATTCCTGGTCGACATCCTGCCGTTGCAAAATCTGAATAGTGACGACGAGGACGACCCCGCGGATGACCAGCCGTGGGACGGCCGAGATGCTTGAGATGGCCCCGGACAGTGATGTCCAGTCCTGGCAATGAGCCCGTCCGAAAAGGCGCGCTCTCTCTCAGGCCCCGCCTCCAGCAACGGCTGCCGATCAGTCAAACCTCAATGTCGCAGCACGTCTTCGCGTGCTGCGGCGCGGGGGCTGCGGCCCCGCGCGAGGTCAGAGGTCGGAGGTCGGAGGTCAGCCCCGGAGCGCTTCGCGCGAGTTACTTCTCGCTGGCCCACCCAGTTTGTTGCAACAATACAATGGCGCCACCCGGTTTCTCTTGTCCGATTTCCATCCCGCGTCCTTTCGATAGCGAAAAGCCCATTGGCCAACAACGAAAGGTCTCCCGGTTCGGATGGGGGGGACTCCCGCAGAGGGCGTAGCAGAGGATGACAGAGATGCGGAATTGCAGATCCATCGGAGCTGTTTTCTCCAACTGCTTTGGCAGTTAGTGGGAATATTCTCCACAGAATTGGTTGGATGGACCACAACATTGGACCTACCCGCCCTTACTGCCTGGTCGAAAACGCCACCGCGCCCTCTGCGGGAGGCTCTCCGGATGGGCTCGGGGAGAGCAGGTTGGAAGCGGCGACCTTTTCGGACAACCTCTGGCAATGAGCTGCCACCCAAATCTGTCCACCCACGAAAGATAGCAGAATCAAGGATTTACACAGATCTGACCAACCGCGCCGCTTTGGCAAACCTCCAGGGATCGAAGAGCAACAACCCGCAGACAAAACCTCGCTCTCGCCCCCACATCTGCGGTTCCCTTCCCTCCTGAGTTCGGTCTATAGTGTTCGCACTGCTTTGCATTGAGATCGGAATCGTAGATTCTAAACGGGTACAATGAATTGTTCATGATCAGGAAGGAACCGAGAATGCGCAGCGATCAAGTCAAAAAGGGTTGGGAACGGGCTCCTCACCGGAGTCTCCTCCGGGCAACGGGCATCAAGACCGAGGATTTCGGTAAGCCGTTCATCGGCGTGTGCAATTCCTATACCGACTGCATTCCGGGACACGTCCATCTCCATGAGGTGGGCGCCTACATCAAAGAGCAGATCCGCGCAGCGGGCGGAGTCCCGATCGAGTTCAATACGATCGGCATCTGCGACGGCATCGCGATGGGGCACATCGGAATGAAATACTCCTTGGCCAGCCGCGAGCTCATCGCCGACTGTGTCGAGTCCGTCGCGATGGCGCACTGCTTCGACGCCATGGTCTGCATCCCCAATTGCGACAAGATTGTCCCCGGCATGATCATGGGCGCCCTGCGCGTGAACATCCCCACGGTCGTGGTCAGTGGCGGTCCCATGGCGGCCGGCAAGAGCGCCGACGGTACGCCGCTGGACCTGATCAGCGTCTTCGAGGGAGTCGCATCCCACAGCCAGGGAAAGATCTCCGATCAGGAACTGACCCAGATCGAGTGTGCATCATGTCCCGGCAGCGGATCCTGTTCCGGGATGTTCACCGCCAACTCGATGAACTGTCTGACCGAGGCGCTCGGACTCGGCCTGCCCGGCAATGGAACCGTGCTTTCGATCGATCCTAAGCGCAACGATCTCTATCGGGCTGCCGCGTTCCGAGCCGTCGAGATCGCCAAAGCAGGTGGCCCCCTGCCACGGGAGCTCGTCACCCAGGAATCGCTCGACAACGCCTTTGCCCTGGATATGGCCATGGGCGGCAGCTCCAACACCGTCCTGCACGCATTGGCCATCGCGCATGAGGCCGGCGTCGAATACGACCTTGAGCGGATCAACCAGATCTCTCAGAAATGCCCCAACCTCTGCAAGGTCTCTCCGTCCTCCGCCTACCATATCGAGGACGTCGGCCGCGCTGGCGGCATCAGCGCCATTCTCAAGGAGATCTCCCAGATCCCGGGCCTCCTGAACACCGATTGCATGACGATCACCGGCAAGACCCTTAAGGAGAACATCGCCGACGCCGAGGTCACCGACCGGCAGGTCATTCGTACCCCGGAGAAAGCCTACTCCGCGGACGGCGGCCTCACCATCCTCTGGGGAAATCTGGCCGAGGAGGGCGCCGTCGTGAAGAAGGCCGGTGTCGCCGCATCCATGCTGAAGTTCGAGGGTAAGGCGATCATCTTTAACAGCCAGGAAGATGCTTGCGAAGGGATCCTCGCCGGCAAGGTCAAACCCGGGCATTGCGTCGTCATCCGATACGAAGGCCCCAAGGGCGGACCCGGCATGCAGGAAATGCTAGCTCCGACCTCCTACATCATGGGCCAAGGCCTGGGCGAAAGCGTCGCCCTCATCACCGACGGCCGCTTCTCCGGCGGCACCCGTGGCGCATGCATCGGACATGTCTCCCCAGAGGCGGCCGAGGGCGGGTTGATCGGCCTGCTCGAGGATGGTGATCTCATCCGGATCGATATCCCCGGACATACGCTCGAAGCGGTCCTCGCCTCCGAGACCATCGAGGCACGCAAAGCCCGTAAAAAACCGTTCGAACCCAGGATCAAGACCGGCTACCTCGCCCGCTACGCCAGGTTCGTGCAGAACGCGAGCAAGGGCGCCGTCGTCAACGACGTCTGACGCGGCACGCCGCGGCACGACGGGGCGTGCCGCGGCGCATGGGCCAAGAGCCCATGCGCGAAGGTCGGAGGTTCGCAGCACGCGTGCGCGTGCTGCTGCCCGGGGCCTGTCGGCCCCGTGCGAGGTCGGAGGTCCGCTGTGGGTGGAACGAAGGCAGTGTGATTGAGGACGTTTGGCCTTTGCACCCGAGCGAGTTACTGGCCCCGATCTCCAGCCTTTGCGTCTCTGCGGCAGACCTCCGGTCATCAGCAGGTTCAACGTCCTCTATTCCATTGCTATCGCCTCACCCACAGCGGACCTCTGACCTCCTGCCTGAGGCGCCGCCTCAGCTTCCGGTCGCAAGGCCGGAACCCCAGGCTCAAACGTCCTCAACCACATTGCCATCGCTTCACCCACAACGGACCTCCGACCTCCGACCTCCGACCTCGCCTGAGGCCCTTGGGCCTCAGGCTTCCGGCCCCAAGGCCGGAACCTCCGGCCCCAAGGCCGGGGCCGGAACTTGCTTCCACGGTGCCGGCTGTTGTATCAACAGCGTATGAGTCCTATCGCGATCCATCCTCAGTCCCGTGGAACATGAACACTGTCGAATGCAAACTGGAAGACCTCTTCGGAGACCCGTGCCAGTACGTCGTGCCATCGTTCCAACGGCCATTCAGCTGGTCGGATGACCGTCACGAGGTCTTCCTCAGCGGGGTACTCGACTCCTTCAGCAGCGACTCCCCACACCGGATCTTCCTCGGCGCCATCGTCATCATGCCGATCGAGCATAGCAACCCGACCCTGCAGAAATATCTCATCGTCGACGGCCAGCAACGCTTGATCACCATGCTCGCCCTGTTCGCGGCCATCCGAGACCTCACCTCTATCCGCTACCCGGAACAGGCACTCATGCTGGAGCGGACATTCCTTTTCAATGAGGGCCAGGCAGGCAGCTACCGATTTAAGCTCCTGCCACACCCTAAGAACCGCGCCCGGTTCTTCCAGACGCTGCAGCACGGAGTGCGTACCAATCCCGAGCCCTTCCCCGCTACACTCTTCTTTCTCACCCGGCTCGAACAAGAACTGGATCTCGATCTGCGTGCCTTCTGTGCCTTCCTGATCCGCCGATTCGTCGCGGTGCGGGTCGAGATCACCAAGGACGAAAACCCGTACCCCATCTTCAAAAGCCTCAATATGCTCGAATCCGGTGTCGGCCCCTACCCGCGGGGGATCGATCCGCGCTTTGCTGAAGACCCCGAGCTGATGGCCATGATCGCCGGGGGAGAATCCGATAACCTCGAGTTCAAAGAAGGCCTCACCTGCCGCTCCACCGACCGCCGTCATCCGGAACGTTGCGGCTTCCACGTCGCGCGCACCGTTGCCGCCTTTATGAATAGTGACAACGGTGGCACATTGCTGCTCGGGGTCCGTGACGACGGCACCATCCGCGGCATCAATCGGGAATACCGGCTGATCGATCGGAGTAAGCGCAACTGGGATGGCTATCTCCTCTTCTTGCGTAACCTGCTTCGCTCCAAGCTCGAGGCCGATAATCCATTTCAGTTCTTTGAAATCCAACATCACGTCGTATCCGGCCGAGAGGTCTGTTCCATCAGGGTCTTTCCCGCGGAATACCCCGTCTACCTGGACAAGCGACT
This sequence comes from uncultured Verrucomicrobiota bacterium, assembly GCA_937875495.1. Classification (GTDB taxonomy): domain Bacteria; phylum Verrucomicrobiota; class CALLYA01; order CALLYA01; family CALLYA01; genus CALLYA01. Next base: position 3,461 of record CALLYA010000174.1, on the reverse strand, counting down.
CTATGTCCGCAGCGGAAATCAGACGCTCGAAATGCGGGGACCAGACCTGGTCTCGTACGTCAAAAAGCGATGGCCGGGTAAGGAATGAATCGCCTCGGGCCGCGCTCTCACCCACCACAACCGACCGGCCTCCACACGCATGTCCCCTCGACGCTAGAGCCCGTCCGAAAAGGTCAATGGGCCACAGCGAAAGGTCTCCGGGGCCGGATGGGGAAGACTGAGAACGCAGAGGGGGTAGGTACGAGTAGGAGTACGAGTAAGGGCACTGGTACGAGGAAAGCGAGGCCTGCTGAAACGGTGTATCTAAAAAAAAGCCCTGAAAAATGTAGGAGGCAGAGCATGAAACCTACCCACGCAGATAGACAGGTCGAAAACGCCACCGCCCCCTCTGCGGGAGGCTCTCCGGATGGGAAAGTCTGCTTGGAACGTGGCTCCCTTTTCGAACCACCTCACGCTAGGGAGATCGATACCATGACCATCGCCACACCCCGCCATCATCCCCTAACCAACACCGGCCGCGCACAGCTCCGGACCATGTTCGCACTCGCCTGCGCCGCCCTCGCTATGTTCTTGTTCGCCGCCGGGCGGTCATCGACACACGCCCAGGTCCAGTCCCTGAAGCCGTTCAGCCTCCCCTGGAACGGACAGTCCCCAGCCGCCAAGGCGCTGCCCCCCTCGCCCGATCAACCAGCCGGCAGCCTCGGTCCCATCACCGTCGGCACTGACGGACACATCTATACCGGCGATCAACGACTCCGTTTGTTCGGTGTGAACTTCTCCTTCGGGGCCGCCTTCCCCGAGCCCACACTCGCACCGGATATCGCCGAACGGTTGTCCGGGTTCGGATTCAATTGCGTGCGATTTCATCATATGGACATGAATCCCTTTCCGAACGGAATCCGGGATGGCGCTTTCGCAGGCACATCCCGACTCGATCCGGAGGCGCTCGCACGGCTGGATGCCCTTATGCACGAACTGCACAGCCGGGGCATCTATTCCAATCTCAACCTGCTCGTTTCACGGACGTTCAATGCGGCAGACGGCCTTCCCGCCGAGATTGAACAGATCCCATGGAAAGACCGTCACGTCGTCGGCTTCTTTCAACCCGACATGATCCGCCTGCAGAAGGAATACGCCCGCAGATTGCTCACCCACGTCAACCCACACTCCGGTTTGGCCTATAAAGACGACCCCGCCGTGGCCATGGTCGAAATCAATAACGAGAACGGATTGGTCCATGCCTGGCTCGGCGGGACCATCGACGACCTGCCAGAGCTCTTTCGAGCCGAACTACAGGCGAAATGGAACCATTGGCTGAAAGACCGATACGGCTCCCAGGAGGAACTCGCCTCCGAGTGGGGCGTCGACGCTGTTGAACTCGGACCCGAATTGCTCGCCAACGGCGATTTTGCAGAGGTGCTCGAAACCGCCTGGAGCTTGGAGCAACACTCCGGCGCAGCGGCCAGAGTCTCGCGAGCCCGCAGCGGACCTGACGGAGCAACGGCCGCCGTCATTCAAGTCACCACCCCAGGGACCGCCGGCTGGCACATACAGTTCAATCAAAACGGACTCGATCTCCAAGCCGACCGGCCATACACCCTGCGCTTCTTCGCACGCTCCGACAACCAACACCCGCTCTCTGTCCAGATCAGTCAGGCACACGACCCTTGGGCGCAAATGGGTTTTTCCGCCCCCATCAGCCTGACCAGCCAGTGGCAAGAGTTTGAATTCGCATTCCGGCTTCAAAGCAGTGACACCAACGCCCGTCTCAACTTTTCCGCTCTTGGATCCGAAACAGGCTCGGTCGAAATCGCCCTCGTCTCGCTTCGGCCGGGTGGTATCGTCGGCCTGCTTCCTGGTGAAGATCTCGCCACAAACAAGATCGAACTCTTCCAGAAGAGTCAGGAAGGCAGGCGTACCCAAACCGCTCGGCTCAATTGGATGACCTTCTTGTTTGAAACCGAGCAGGCATATTGGATGGAGCTCTATAATTTCCTGAAGCACGACCTTGGTGTTCGAGGGATCGTCCTCGGCACCATCGCCGGCTGTGCCCCCGTCACTATGATGGCCGAGTTGGATGCCGTTGACACCCACGCCTATTGGAAACATCCGGTCTTTCCCGGAATCGCATGGGATTCCGGAAACTGGATCGTCGATAACGAAAGCATGATCACCACCAACGGCGGTGTACTCAACGGCCTGGCCAAGAAACGGGTCTTCGGCAAGCCCCACTTCTGTACCGAATATAACCACCCGGCTCCCAACACGTTCAGTAGTGAGGCGCCACTCCTGCTCGCCGCCGTGGCCGCCCTTCAGGACTGGGATGGCATCTTCCTCTATTCCTATAAGCACGGAGGAACCGGCTGGGAAAACGAGGCCATCAGCAGCTTTTTCGACATCTTCTCCCACCCGACCAAGATGGCTAACGTCCCCTTGGCATCGGCCCTGTTCCTACGCGGGGACATGGCCCCCGCCCGCCAGGCATTCGCCGCCGCCCTCTCACGGGATACCGAGATCGTGGCCCTGCGCGATCGTGCCGCCGCCTGGAGCCTCGTCGACGCGTCCACCCTCGGCATGCCCAACGGCATCCCCCTGCTGCATCAGGTAGGACTCCGCATCCCCGGGGTTTCACCTGTGGTCGAAACCCGCAGCAAATGGGACGATCTGCTGCCCCAGGACAATGTGTGGCATAGCGATACCAGGCAACTCACATGGGACCTCGCGGAATCCGGCCGCGAACACGTCCTGATCGATACGCCCAAAACCAAGGCAGTCCTCGGATTCACCGGGGAGACCAGCATCCAGCTCGGCGAAATCACCCTCCACCCCGGTCCGACCTTCCAAAACTGGAATACCGTTGGCTTGAGCCTGATCGAGGGCGATTCCTGGTCGGGCCCCGCACGGGCACTCATGGTCACCACCGCCTACAGCCAAAACACCGGTATGCAATGGCAAAACGCCGAAATGAATACCGTGGGGCGCAACTGGGGAACCGCTCCCGTCCTGATTGAACCAGTGCCGCTCACCATCGAGTTGCCCGCACCACCCGATCGTGTGCAGGTGTGGCAGTTGGACCCCGCAGGGAATCGGGAGGCCGCGACAGCTGCAGAACCCGTGCCAGGTCAACCCGAACGCTCTCGGATTCGAATTCCCGCCGAAGCCGCTTCCCTCTGGTATGAGATCCAATTGAGCGCTCCTGCCACGCGCGCGGCCAGCAATTGGACGGTCCGCTAGAAGTCGTCCGATAAGGTAGCCGCCTTCCCAACCTGATCCCCCCATCCGGAGCCGGAGAGCCTCCCGCAGAGAGCTCGGTGGCGTTTGCGGAAGGGATTTGCCACAGAGATCACAGAGGACACAGAGGGGCATGTCATTGCCCATCTCAAAGCAATCCGGCTGTAGCGAGAGGCCGTCCGAAAAGGTAGCCGCATTCTCAACCTGACCTCCCCATCCGGAGCCGGAGA
>CALLYA010000173.1 GCA_937875495.1 uncultured Verrucomicrobiota bacterium | reverse complement strand
GGGCGGGTGGGAATGGGGGATCGAATCAGAGCCGATGATTTTTGCATTGCTCTGATCCTCGGGTTGCTGTCATTATAAGCTTCACTGATGAACACAGGACTACCTCCGCGCTTGGAAGGACTCAAGCTTCTCGAATTGAGATTGTTTGCTGCACCACCGCATGTGAGTTATTCGGTCAGCTCGATTTGCGTGATGGCGGTGTGTGAATCAGGAAGGGGCATTCCGATGAAGAACTGGATATTGATGTACGGGGCAATCGCCCTTGGCGTGTTTGCCCTTTGGGGCGATCTCCAGGCTGCTGTTTACGGCGATTTCGAATATCAGGTCGACGAGGGGAACAGGGTTGCGATCACTGGGTATCACGGCCCCGGCGGGGAGGTTGAGATCCCCGAATCGATGGATGGGATGCCGGTGACAGGCATTCAGATGGCCCCTTTTATCTGGAATGAGACCCTGACGGGTATCCTGATCCCCGACACGGTGGAGAAGATTGAACGCAGCTCATTCTCCGGATGCAGTAACCTGGCGAGCGTACGCTTTCCGGCTGGACTGACCCGGATCGGAGAATCCGCCTTTCGGGGCTGCATCAGCCTCTCCAGCGTGACCCTTCCAGCTGGGTTGGGCGTGATTGAGTCTGGTGCATTCAGCGGTTGCACGAGTTTGGCGGACCTCACGATCCCCGAAGGAGTGCATTTCATTGGAATGTCCGCATTCCTTGATTGCAGTTCCCTGACCAGCGTGATGATCCCAAGCAGCGTTACGACGCTTGGGAATGGTGCGTTCGGTGCCAATGCGAATCTCATGGCGATTGATGTCGATCCGCTCAACCCGGTTTATCGAAGCGTGGATGGAGTGCTCTTCTCTACGGAGCTAACGATCCTGCTCCAGTATCCCGGAGGCAGACCAGGGGGATATGTGATCCCGGACACGGTCACCGAAATCGGACCTGGCGCATTCAGTGGCGCTGACAAGCTGACCGAGGTGACCATTCCAGGAGGCGTTTCCAGCATTGGCTCAAGGGCTCTGCGTGGGAATGTGGGCCTGACGGCCATCCACGTCGACCAGGCGAACCCGTATTTCGAGAGCGTGGATGGAATCCTGTTTTCTGAGGACCGCAGCACTCTGATTCAGTATCCAGCGGGGTACCAAGCGGGGGATTACGCGATCCCGGATTCGGTTGGGATCGTCGGGAGCGGTTCGTTTTACAACTGTCACGGGTTGAGCGGAGTCACCATTCCGGACACCGTTCACACCATTGAGCAGTATGCGTTCTATGGATGTGATGGGCTTGTTGGTGTTTTATTGCCCGATTCAGTTGGGTCTCTTGGTGACTTTGTTTTCAGCTGGTGTACCAGCCTGGTTGATATCGAACTTTCCAGCGGGTTGACGAGTATCCCGAAGTCCGCCTTCGTCAGTTGTGCGAGCCTGACGGATGTGATTATTCCGGCATCGGTCGAAAGGATTGAGGACAGTGCATTCAGGGATTGTACGGGACTGAGCGCGGTGGTGATGCCGTCGAGTCTTGTGAGCATCGGCAAGCATTCATTTCGAGGCTGTTCAAGCCTGGCCAGTCTGACACTGCCTGCTTCCGTGACCATCATCGGGACCTGGGCATTCCAGGAATGTCCCAGCCTGGAATCGATCTATTTCGAAGGTGACATGCCCGAGCATGGCTCGACGCTGTTTGAGGGGACCAGTGCAACCATCTACTACATTGAGGGGACAGCGGATTGGAAAGATACATTTGCTGGTTTGCCGACCGTGAAGCAATTCCTGCCGATTATGATCGAGGATTTTGAGATGGTCGCTGAGGGTGTGCGCTTCACCATCACCGGTGCTCCGAATATCGATGTTGTGATCGAAGCTGCCGGCGATCCGGGGTCAGGGAACTGGATGGAGATTTTCCGTTGCAGGCTCATTGAGGGTGCGTGCAGCTATACCGACACGCGGGAGGGTTTATTCCGGATACGTTTTTACCGCGTGCGCAGACAATAGGAAAAGGCTCCTGGGGACTGCACAGTAGCCTGGACCGGGGACTTCCCTCCCCGGTGTAGGCGTGGGGTCAGAGGGTGGCGATGCCTGTGGCGCGTGCGATATCGGGGTTGGCGGTCCAGAGGTCGGTGGGGGTGAGGCCATGGATATCCTGGTGACCGGTCAGGCGGGCGAACATCTTCAATTCCTCGTTGCAGGCCTTGTAGAAGTTGGCGACCCGGCGGGCGGACTCCTCGACATTGAGGCGTGCGCGCAGCTCTGGGTCCTGGGTGGCGATGCCGACGGGGCATTTGCCGGTGTGGCAGACCCGGTACTGTTGGCAGCCGCAGGCGATCATGGAAGACGTGGCGAGCGCGACGGCGTCTGCGCCGAGGGCGATTGCCTTTGCGATGTCGGCGGATACGCGGAGGCCGCCTGTGATGACGAGGGAGACGTCCTTGGCGCCGACGCTGTCGAGGTATTTCCGGGCACGGACGAGGGCGGCGATGGTCGGGACAGAGGTTGCTGCTTTGACATGCTTGGGTGCGGAGCCTGTGCCGCCGGGGCGCCCGTCGATGGTGATGAAATCGGGGGCTGCTTTGAGGGCGAATTCGAGGTCAGCCTCGATATGGCCGGCGGCGAGCTTGATCCCGATTGGTTTGCCGCCTGATTCCTTGCGCAGCCACGCGACGCGTTCGCGGAGGTCGTCAGGACTGGAGATATCGGGGAAGCGTGCGGGACTGACGATGTCCAGGCCTTGTGGGCGCTGCCGCACCTCCGCGATTTCGGCGGAGACTTTCATGCCGGGGAGGTGTCCGCCCATACCGGGCTTGGCGGATTGGCCGACCTTAATCTCGATTGCGTCCACGGCCCTCAGGTTTTGGGGGGTGACGCTGTATTGATTGGGGACGTACTCGAAGATGTAGCGGTGGGCGGAGGCGAGGGATTCGGGGAGGATACCGCCCTCGCCGGAGCACATGGCGGTTTTTGCGGCGGCGCTTCCTTTAGCGAGGGCGAGTTTCGCCTCTTTGGAGAGTGCGCCGAAGGACATATGGCTGACGTAGATGGGCATTTCGAGGGTCAGCGGATGAGCGGCTTTGGGTCCGATCACGGTTTGGGTGGCGACCGGCTCATCCTCGTTGAGCGGTCGGCGTGCGAGCTGTGCGCCGAGGACGAGGATATCCTCCCATTTCCAGGCGGCGCCGGTGGCGCCCATCGGCTCTGTGATGGGTGAACCGGTGGCAGCCATGGTGTGGATATCGCTCATCCATCGCTCTTTCTCGTCGCTTTTGCGGGCCCACTGCGCGAGGTAGGTACTGTTGGCGGCGGGAGCGGTCTCCTCGGCTTGCGGTTCGGCTTCCGGGGTGGGGGAGTCGACGGCTGTTTCGGCTGCTTCCGGGACGAATTCGTCCTTGCCTGCGCCGCAGACGGGGCATTCCCAGTCGTCCGGCAGATCTGCCCACGGGGTGCCTTCGGCGTTCTCGTCGTAGACATACCCGCAGACCTCGCACTCCCATCGGCTTGTTTTGTCCGACATGCCCCTCACCCTCCATGCGACGATAAAAAAGAGACCGGGGCGTGGGTGACGCCCCGGGCAGGTTTTAGGTTCAGCCCTTGATGAACTTGCTGCCCTTGGCGTTGCAGATGGGGCAGGACTCCGGCGCTTCGCCGATCTCGATATGGCCGCAGACGGGGCAGAGGTAGAAATCGGTCTGGGCGAGATCCGTGCCTTGGCGTGCGGCTTCGAGAGCCATGGTGTAGAGCTTGGCATGGACAGCTTCGGCCTGGACGGCGAAGTTGAACATACGCTTGGCCTTATGCCCGTCCTGTTCGGCCTGATCGACCATCGGTGGGTACATCTCTTTGTATTCAAAGGTCTCGCCATCGATGGCGGCCTGGAGGTTGTCGGCGGTGGAGCCGACGGCGCCGAGGGCCTGGAGATGGCCGATGGCGTGGATGGTCTCGGCCTCAGCGGTGAGCCGGAAGAGGCGGGCGATATTGGATAGGCCGTCTTTTTCGGCCTGCTGCGCGAAGGCGCGGTATTTGTGGTTGGCCTGGCTCTCGCCTGCGAATGCCTCTTTAAGGTTGTCCTGTGTGGTCGACATGAGTGTGCTCCTGGTGTGTGGGTTTTGATGCGGTAAAGAAAAAGGAGAAAAGGGTCGTATTTTGAAGTTCAATCTGGAGTTTGACGGGTGTGTTTGCAAGACCATTCAGGCTGGCGCGGGTAGTCCATGTGACGGTCTGGGCGAGGTGATCACCCTGCAATGGCCGGCAGGCATCCGCCTCGAAGCCGGGGATGGTGGAGCCGTCGGCTTGCAGGAGCGCGACTTCCAGGGAGCCACCCGGCTCGGAACGGAAGTTCAGCTGGAGCTGATCGCCGGAGAAGGTAAAGGGGCGGGTGAGGAGGGTACCGCCGGCGGCACCGGCGCTGACGGCGCAGAAGCCGTCGATCCGGTAGGTGAACCGGCGCAATCGGCTGTCTGGGCCTGTATAGTAGGCCTCGGTGGCGTAGACGGAGTACTCATCGGGGTTGTGCGGCAGGCGAAGGATCCCCCATGCCATGTAATTGCTCCGGTTCCCGCTGCGGTCTTGGGGGGCGGACTCCGGGATCACGGCCTCGGGCCAGCGGTGAAAGGTCAGCCCGTCACGGCTGCACATGAAGATCGGCTCGACGCGTTCGCCCTCGTTGGGGAGGAAGCGGGTGGGGAAGCCGACAAAGAGGCTGGGATCGCGGTCGTACAATTGGATGGCGTTGGTATAGAGTTGTTGTTCGGGTGCGCCGGGGTATTGCAGGAACTCGGGGCGTGTCCACTGGACAAAATCGGTGGAGGTGCAGGTCTGGATGTCGCGAACGCCGCCACGGAAGGTGCGGTGGAACTCGACATAGCGTCGGCGCTGGGGATCCCAGAAGGCGAGGTTCTGAGAATCGAAGGCGCCTTCGGTGATGACCGGTTCCTCACGCATCAGTGACCAATGGATGCCGTCGGGCGAGTGGAAGGCGTAGAGTGCCTGGCCCTGTTGTCCGCCGTTGGGCACGAGGCTCTTGGCGCAGCCGAGTGCTTTGTATCGGGCGGCGGGTGGGCAGTCCGGATTGGTATCCCGAAAGGGTGTGAAGTTGTGGGTACCGGGACCTGCCCAGACGATGTTGTTGGCCTTACTGCCTTGGAACTCGAAGAGTCCGAGGCTGGGCTTGGTCCAATGGATTCCGTCTCTGCTTTCGGCGTAGCAGGTGAATTCCGGGTGTTTGCCGCGATCGGTCCCCGGCTCGTAGTGTGAGCCGCGGTAGTATGCGCGGAAGAGATCCTCATCCTGGAAGAGGGTGTAATAGGCGGAGGTATTCCCCTCCCAGGGGGCGTCGGTGACGAGGACGACATCTTTCGGCTCGGGTCGTAGGAGGCGGTGTTGCAGGTCACCGCTGAACTGATCGATGACGCGTGGATCGTCGAAGGTCTCGATCTGACCGGCGAGGTTGATGACTGTGGGCTCGGCGGCGGTGGTATTGGTGTTGCCGAGCGCGCAGCATGCGATGGCGATCAGCAAGGCCGCCTGGCTGGTGAAGCAACGTTGTATCGGCAGGAGTGGAATAGAAGCATAAGTGCAAGCAATTTTCATAATGGACACATCCCTTTAGGGAAGAGTAAGAAAGGTAAACGGGTGCTGTCGAGCATTGACTGCCCGGCTGCTTCCACTGAGGGCCGGAAATGGATGGGTATTGGAGGGCAGCTGTCCCGACAATGATCGGACAGATCGGCGACCATTGCCTGGAGACGACGCCTGAAGGGACGTGCCTTTTCGGGCGACCTCGAGGCAGTGACTGCAGACCAGGTGCTGCGGCTGGCCAGGGCGTGCAAGCGGCTTTCTTCAGCCGCTTCCACGCGCCGGCCGTTTTGGGTCCGCACTGTTTGACAAACACACCCCTGGCAAACAAATATATAGAATAATCATGATTTAATGAAGTGTTACAATGGGGAGGCGGTGCAGGATGAGTCAGAGCGGTGCTACACGGATTGTTGTTGTCGGCGGGTCTGCAGCGGGGCCTAAGGCGGCTGCCAAGGCGCGGCGGATGGATCAGCATGCGCAGATCACGATTATACAGAGGTCGCCTGATCTTTCGATGGCCTCTTGTGGGTATCCCTATTACGTCGGGGGATTCTTTGATGACCGCAATCAGCTGCTCTGCACACCTACGGGGGTCGTGCGCGATCCCAAGTTCTTTCTCAATGCCAAGGGGATCGATGCGCTGACGGAGACCGAGGTGGTGGCGATCGATCGCGCCGGCAAGGTGCTGAAGTGCCGCGATCTCAAGGAGGGTAGGGAGTTTGAGGTAGGCTATGACAAGCTGGTGCTTGCGACGGGTGCCAATCCGATCATGCCGCCTGTGCCTGGAATTGAGCTCGATGGCGTGACGACCCTGCAATCGATGCGGGACGCGGATTTCCTCAGGAAGATTCGGGACGAACGTGAGATTGAGCGAGCGGTGGTGGTGGGTGGTGGTCTAATCGGCGTGGAGACGTGTGAGGCATTGGAGCTGGCCGGGATTCAGATGACGGTGGTGGAGATGCTTCCGCAGATCTTGATGTTTCTCGACTGGGAGCTGGCGAAGCTGGTGGAGAATCACATGCGCGAGAAGGGCTCGCACATTGTGACCGAGAACCCGGTAGCCGCGTTTCTCGGCGAGAACGGCAAGCTGACCGGGGTGAAGCTGCGCAACGGGACCGAGCTGCCGTGCCAGTTGGCAGTGGTCGCGACGGGCGTGCGCCCCAACTCGAAATTGGCAGCGGAGGCCGGTTTGGAGGTCGGGAAGACGGGCGGGATCGTTGTGGACGAGTACATGCAGACGTCGGATGCCGACATCTATGCGGCGGGCGACTGCATCGAGGTGCCGCAGCTTCTGACCGGGCAAAAGGTGCATGCGCCCTTCGGCGATCTCGCCAACATCGAGGGGCGGGTGGTGGGGATCAACATCACGACCGGCAATCACGCCAAATTCCCGGGGACCTACCAGACAGGCGTCTGCAAGGTCTTCGATTACACGGCCGGCTCAACCGGCCTCTCTGAGAGCGCCGCGCAGCGGGCCGGGTTCGAGACAATCACCGCACTCACCGCCGCCCCGGACAAGCCCGGGTTTATGGGGGCGAAGACGTTGATCATGAAGATGGTGTCGGACCGCAAGACGGGGCGTTTGCTTGGTTTGCAGTGTGTCGGCCCAGGTGACGTGAGCAAGCGGATCGCGTCGGCCGCGATGGCGTTGCAGGGAGGTTTGACGATTGACGACCTCTGCGTGGCCGACTTGCCGTATGCGCCGCCCTTCTCGCCTGCGGTCGACAACCTGATTGCGACGGCGCATGTGCTTGAGAACAAGATGACCGGCCGCATGCGTGGAATCTCCGCGCGAGAGGTGAGGGCGAAGGTGGATGCGGGGGAGACCCCCTACATCCTGGATGTGCGTGATCCGGTGGAGTACGAGCAGATGCGGCTTGGCATCGGCGAGGTCCTGATCCCGCTGGGTGCGATCCGCAAGCGGATGGATGAGCTACCCCAGGACAAGCATCGGGAGATCATCTGCTACTGCAAGATATCGCTGCGTGGGTATGAGGTCGCCAGCCTCTTGGAGGCCCATGGCTGGACGGACGTCAAGGTGATGGAGGGCGGGATTCTGGCCTGGCCGTTTGCCCGTGAGCGGTAGGCGGGTGAGTTTTGGGCATGATGAAGAACTTCGCAACGCTGTGCACCGTCTGGATCCTATCGGCCCTGACCCTGTTTGCGGAGGGTACAGAACGATCCCTGCTTCAGGACCGCGGATTCCAGAACGGCTTTCACGTCTTGAAGCCTGCGCCCGGTGCGCGCGTGGTTGAAAAGACGATCGGCTTTCGGGGGCCGGAGCATGCGCCGGCTTGGGACATCGCGCAATGGTCGAGCCGATTCAGCCTGGCCACCGACGCATCGTCACCTGCCTCCGAGGGCGGCTACCGCCTGGCAGATCCCGCCAAGCGGGTTGAGGTCATCGGGCGGGGCGAAGGCGCTGAGGCCGCGCGTCTCAGGCTCGCGATCGACAGTCGCAGGGAGTACGCGCGTCCCCGGCGATCGGGTGAGCCGTGGCCGCATCTCCTGGTTCAACAGTCGATCGAGGACGCCCCGACGCTGGACCAGGCGGAATCGATCCGCTTGCGGCTGAAGGCGCGGATGTTGCAGCGCGAGCGATTCGAGCTGGAGGGATATGACCCCTCGCTGCACTGCGCTCAGTGTCCGCTTGTCTTGATCGTGCAGGACCGCAACCGGGCGTCTGAGGGCTACGGCGATTTCCTGTGGTTCTCCGTGCCAACGTACGACGACCGCTGGGCAATGCCGCCGGCGCACATCGCGGAGGACACGGCGGATCCGTCGGCCAAGCTGATCTACAATCCCGGGCTGGCCGCGTTCACGGGGCAGGGGTGGACCGACACGGGGCTGCTCGAGTTGGATATTGATCTTCTGCCGCACATGCTGAAAGCGATTCGGACCGGTTGGGCGCGCGGCTATTTGTCCAAATCCAAAGATATTGGAGACTTCCGGATCGTGAGTTTCATTCTCGGCTGGGAGATGCCGGGGGTGAACGCGGTGGAGATCGAGTTTAGCGAATTGGATCTGCGAGTGGTCGAGCGCCGGCGCGTGCGGGAGTGAGCCTGCCACCGCGTCCTCTGCGGGAGGCACTCCGGAGGGGATGGGGAGGACTCGCGCAG
>CALLYA010000172.1 GCA_937875495.1 uncultured Verrucomicrobiota bacterium | reverse complement strand
GACTGATCCGACTGATCCGACTGATCCGACTGATCCGACTGATCCGACTGATCCGACTGATCCGGCTGATCGGCAACCATTGCATGAAGACGACGCTTGAGGGAGCGCCCCGTTTCGGACGACCTCTTTCTACCTCACGCCCCCCCAAAAAAAATCCCCTTCCCTACTAACCTTCCCTCCCAACCTCCCCCCCCCTTTCCCCAGGGACTTGCCCATTCCCAAGGATCACCCGATATTGCAACCATTCTCTCCCGAACCCGCGCGGCGCATGCTGCATCAACCACCCGGCCTGCGGGCGATTACCACCATTCTTCGAGGGCATTCGACTATGAGCTCCGGAAACCAGAACGCGTCTTGTTGCTCCTGCCATCCAACCCCCGATATCGATCAGTTGAAAGAACTCTGCCGCCTCATGCGGATCGACATCATCAAGATGCTCCACAAAGCCGGAAGCGGTCATCCCGGCGGGAGCCTTTCCGCTGTCGAAATGATCGTCGCCCTCTACTTTCATCACCTGCGGCATAACCCCAAAGAGCCACTCTGGCAGGACCGCGACCGCTTCGTCCTCTCCAAAGGCCACGCCGTCCCCGTCCAGTACGCCGCCCTGGCCCGCGCCGGATACTTCGATCCCGCCCTGCTCGATACCCTGCGCACCCTCGGCAGCCCCCTCCAAGGCCACCCGGACCGGCTCCGCTGCCCCGGCATCGAGGCATCCACCGGTGCCCTCGGCCAAGGCCTCTCCATCGCCGTCGGCATGGCCATGGCCGCTAAACTCGATCAGCGCGACTACCGCGTCTTTTGCATGCTCGGTGACGGCGAAAGCCAGGAGGGCCAGGTCTGGGAAAGCGCCCTCAACGCGCCCACCTTCAAGCTCAATAACCTATGCGCCATCCTCGACTGGAACCTCGGCCAGCTCGATGGCCTGGTCGCCGATATCCAACCGATCGAGCCCGTCGCGGAAAAATGGGCCGCCTTCAACTGGCATGTGGTCGAAATCGATGGCAACGATATCGAACAGTGCCTTGCCGCACTTCAGGAAGCCGACCGCACCACCGATCGGCCGACCATGATCATCTCTCGTACCATCAAGGGCAAAGGCGTCTCCTTCATGGAGAACGACATTCCCGCTTGGCACGGCGTTGCCCCCAACAAAGACCAGACCGAAGCCGCCCTTCAAGAACTCCAGGGATGAGCCAACACCCATCCTTGTACGTTCCTACACACCATTCCTCCTTGGTTATCAGCACCTTTTAATTTCGGAGATCAATCACTATGGGTAAAGCCTCTAGAGCCTCCTTCGGTATGGCCCTCGCCGAGTTCGGTACCGACCCCCGCGTCGTCATCCTCGACGCTGACCTCAGCAAATCCACCAAAAGCGCCGATTTCGGCAACAAATTCCCCGACCGCTTCTTCAATGTCGGCATCACCGAAGCCGGAATGATCGGAACCGCAGCAGGGCTCGCACTCTGCGGGAAGATCCCCTTCTGCTGCAGCTTTGCTTGCTTCGTCACCGGCCGCTACGACCAGATTCGCGTCTCGGTCGGCTACACCAACGCCAACGTGCGAATCGTCGGGACCCACGCCGGAGTCGCCATCGGAGAAGACGGATACAGTCAGCAGGGACTCGAGGATATCGCTACCGTGCGATCCCTCCCCAACATGACCATCCTCCAGCCGGCCGATCACCTCGAGACCGTAGCCGCGGTCAAATACCTGATTCAGGAACACCAGGGACCCGTCTACCTCCGGCTCACCCGCCAGAACCTCAACGAGGTGCACTCCGAAGGCTACACCTTCCAGTTCGGGCAGGCCGATCGCCTGCAGGAAGGCTCCGATCTGACCATCATCGCCACAGGCGGCGTCGTAGGGTCCGCCCTCTATGCCGCTAAGGCCCTCGCCGAAAAGGGCGTCCAGGCCGATGTCCTCAACATTCACACCATCCGGCCGATCGATCGGGAGTCCATCGTCGAATCCGCCGCTCGCACCGGTCGCGTCGTCACCGTCGAGGATCATTCCATCGTCGGCGGACTCGGCAGCGCCGTCGCCGAGGTCCTCTCCGAGGAACAACCGACCCGCCTGCTGCGTATCGGCATGACCGAATACGGCGAGTCCGGTTCACCGGAAGACCTCTACCAGAAATTCGGTCTGAACGGACCCGGCGTCCTGGCCAAGATCGAGTCTTGGCTCGAGGCCTGAAACCCAATGATTTCATAGCCCCTTCACGACCCCTCCCACTCTGCCGTAGCGGCCCGCCCAGCCGCTGCGGCGGAATACCCCAACCCCACGGAAGGAGCCGAAGCCATGAATCAACCTATCCGCATCGCAGTCACAGGAGCCGCAGGCCAGATCGGCTATTCTCTGCTGTTCCGAATCGCCTCAGGATCGGTCTTCGGACCGGACCAGCCGGTCGCCCTCAACCTGATCGAGATCGAACCGGCCATGAACGCCCTCCAGGGCGTCGTTATGGAATTGAACGATTGTGCGTTCCCCCTTCTCACCGATATCGTCGCTACCGCAGATCTCGACGAGGGATTCCGCAATGTGAATTGGGCACTCCTGGTCGGCAGCGTCCCGCGCAAGGCCGGAATGGAACGTGCCGATCTCCTCGGGATCAACGGGAAGATCTTCACAGGTCAAGGCAAGGCGATCCAGGCGAATGCAGCCGCTGATGTCCGGACCCTGGTCATCGGCAACCCCTGCAATACCAACTGTTTGATTGCCATGCACAACGCGCCCGATGTCCCCCGGGACCGATGGTTCGCCATGACCCGCCTCGACGAAAATCGTGCCAAGGCACAACTCGCCGCCAAGGCAGGCGTCCCCGTTTCCGCCATCTCCCGAATGACCATCTGGGGCAACCACTCCGCAACCCAATATCCCGACTTCTTCAACGCTCAAATCAACGGCCGCTCGGCCGCTGAAGTCATTGAGGACCGTGCCTGGTTCGAAAACGACTTCATCCCGACCGTCCAGCAACGCGGGGCAGCCATCATTAAGGCCCGCGGCGCCTCCTCCGCAGCATCAGCCGCCTCCGCCGCCGTCGACTGCGTGCGGTCTCTGCACTTCCCCACCGCCGCGGATGATTGGCACAGCGTGGCGGTTTGCTCCGACGGCAGCTACGGCGCCGATGCCGGCCTCATCGTCTCCTACCCGATCCGATCCGATGGCACATCCTGGGAGATCGTTCAGGGAGTCGAGGTCAACGAATTCAGCCGCGGCAAGATGGATGCCACCTTCCAGGAACTCGCCGCCGAGCGGGATATGGTCAAGAACCTGATCTAATACCGACCCAATCCAATCCAACCCCAAAGCCCCTGCCGTCCCCCCGATGGCCGGGGCTTTTTGTCTGCCGAGGTTCAATGTCGCCTCAGTCATCGATCTCCGGGTCAGGCTCAAGCCCCGTTCGCAACATCTCTAAGAAGGCCTTGATCGTCGGCGTGAGCGTCCTTCCACGACGGACCAAGATCCCGAGCGATCGATCCAGATCCGGCTCGGTCAAAGCGACCAGAGCGAGCGTTCCCCGCTCCAATTCAGGCTGAACCGCCGAACGCGGCAAGATCGATACCCCCGTGTTCACCTCAATCGCCTGTTTTAAAGTCTCGATATTATCCAGCTCCAAGACCACATTCACCGTGACCCCGAGGTTCGCCAACTCCAAATCAATCACCCGCCGGGTCGGAAAATGCGGCTCAAACGCGACAAACGACATGCCGCTCAGATCCGAGAGCCGTACCTGACTCCTCTGCGCCAAAGGATGGGAAGGCGCACAGACCAACGCCAATCGATCGGTCCGAAACGGCACGACCTCCACCTGCGCCGAGGAACTCGGGAAGGCCACCAGCCCCAAGTCGACCGCCCCCTCAATCACCTGCTCGTACACCTCTTCCGACTTGCAGAAGGCCACCTTGAGACTCACCTGCGGATAGCGGCTCAGGAATTGGCGGCTGTAAGGAGGCAACTCGTGCAGCCCGACACTGTAGACCGTCGCCAGCCGGATCGTCCCCTGCACCTCGTGCCTGATCCCCCGAATCTCCTCACACATCCGGTCATACGTCTGCAATAGCTCCTGCGCCTTCACATAGGCAACCTCCCCCTCCGGAGTGAGCTGTATGCGGCGTCCGGTCCGATCCAGTAAACGCGCCCCCAAGGTTTCTTCCATGGCGCGGATCTGCTGGCTGACCGCCGATTGGGAAATGTGATTCATGCCGGCGGCCTTGCTAAAGCTGCCGGAATCGACGATATCTCTGAAGATCCTAAATGTAACCAGGTGCATGCCTCACCAAAGCACCAATCCTCCTGTAAGTTCAACTTATATGTCGCATCTGAAACTTTTACTTGTCGGCAGGTAAAAGCAGGTGTAGTGTGTCTGTAATTTATCAAATTCGGGTAAGATCCGCATTCAGAGCCGAAGTGGCGCGGCGCCCGATGAAAAGGTGAATGACAGTCGCTAGTTTGGCTATTCCCCCAGCCGGTGGTCCAGAAGTTCCCCGAGTGCGTCTGATTCGGGTAACCCTGTGCCTGCAACCGGAATGGGGATTAAATTTACAGGAGAGTGAGGATCGAAATGAGCGAGTACAGTGGAAGCCTAAAAAGGTACATGAACGAAATCTGCCAGGTGGCTCTGGTGACCCCAGAGCAAGAGATTGAGCTGGCAAAACTGATCGCCGCCGGAGACGAGAACGCCCGGCAGCGCCTGATCCGAGCCAACCTCAGGCTCGTCGTGAAGATCGCTCACGACTTCAAACACCTCGGCCTCCCGCTTGTCGACCTCATCTCCGAAGGTAATATCGGCCTGATGAAGGCCGTCGATCGCTTCGATCCCAGTAAGGGTGCCAAGCTGAGCACCTACGCCGCGTGGTGGATCCGGCAGTACATGATGCGCGCCCTGGCCAATCAGGCCAAGACCATCCGCCTGCCCGCCTACTTCATCCAAAGCCTCTCCCGGATGAATCGCACCGCCCTGCAACTCACCGAAAAGCTCGGCCGGCAACCGACCGACGCCGAACTGGCCGAGGCCATGGAGCTCGACGAAAAGACCATCAGCCGCTGGCGCAGAGCCTCCAAGTCGACCGCTTCCCTCAATGCCCCCATCGAGGAAGGCGAGAGCAAAGAACTCCAGGAACGCGTCGCCGATGAAAGCGCGAAGAGCCCCCTGCAAGAGCTGCTCGAAAAACAGCTGCCCGGTGAACTCGCCCACTACATGGACGCCCTGGACGAGCGCGAGAAATTCATCCTCGCCAAACGCTTCGACCTCGACGGCGAAGGCAAAATGACACTTGAGGAAGTAGGCGAACAGCTTAATGTAACCCGCGAACGCGTGCGGCAAATACAAAACGAGGCGCTGGTCAAGCTGCGCAAAATGCTCCTGGCCGAGGAAGAGGCCATGGCTGCGCAGGGTCAGACCCAAGCCTGAGCAACCGCCACAACCCACTTCCCCAAACCGGCGCCCGGATTGAATCGTCCCTGTTCAATCCGGGCGCTTCCTTTTGCATGCATCTGCAAACGGAGAGGGAAAGGAGAGCCGCTGCCGTCCGCCAACACAGAAGAGCCTGGACCGTAAGCCTGGTGTGGATATTCGAACGTAAGATTCCACGCCAAATCACACTTCGTATCGATACCGATACCGAACCCGATTCCCCCGATTTCACTTTCTTGTGCCGACTGGCACGAAGCCGCCGACTATACCGCACCGGGACGGCGGCCGAACCTGCGCTCCAGTTCCGTGAACGAGATCCGGATCATGGTGGGACGCCCATGCGGACAGCTGTAAGGCAGATCCGCAGCCAGTAAATCCCGCACCAGTCCTCGGATCTCTTGCTCCGTCAGGGTGTCTTCCGCCTTCACCGCCTGTTTGCAGGCCGCCGAGGCAACCATCTCCTCGCTCATGCGCTGCGGTCGCACCCCCGTCCCACCACGCTGCAATTCATCCACCATTTCCCGCAGTACCTCCTCCGGATCGCGCCGAGAGAGTTCAGGCGGCAGAGATTCGACCACAAAGGTGCGCGGACCAAAGGGCGAAACCCCAACCCCCAACGCACGCAGACCGGCAAGATTTTCGGTCAGATACGCGGCATCCCTGATCTCGAGCTCTACCGTCTGCGGCACGAGGAGCATCTGTGACGGTGCATCCTTCCCCGAGCGCATCTGACGCAGAAACTGCTCGAATAACACCCGCTCGTGCGCTGCATGCTGGTCCATCACAAGCAGCCCATCGGGACTTTCCAATAGGACGTAGAGGTTGCTCAGGACTCCCAGGACCTGTATCTGGGCGCCATCCAGCGGTTTGGGGTCCCCTTCCCCAGGACCGGACGGACGGGACTGCGCGCCCGCTTCCGAGGATGCGGACCGCGAAGTCTCCACCCGCCCTCCGTCCTTAGAGGCGCTCGATCCGACATGCCCCTCTTGCGAGGGAGCAGATTCCGGCCGACTCCCTCCGGCCCCCTCCGCCTGCGAAGGGGGGGCGGGCCAGGCGCTCTTCGGGGAGGCGACCGAAAAAACACCACGCCGGAATCCAACCATATCCCTGGGCGGAATCAGTTGAGCCTGCACATCGCCCGTGCTTTTGGTTTCTTCCCTGCCGGTTGAAGTCCCGGTGGCACTCGAATCGTGCGCCGGCACCTTCGGTTGAGCACCCCCACCCTGCGGAATGAAGGTCGCACCACCCAATGCCAACCGAACAGCGCGCGCCACGGCATCGCGCACCAGCCATTCGTCCCGGAAACGGACCTCCCGTTTGGCGGGGTGGATGTTGACGTCCACCTCCTCCGGGGGGACCGACACGAAGAGCAACGCAACCGGGAAGCGTCCCTTCATCAAGGATGTGTGGAATCCTTCCAAGAGCGCGTAATGCAAAGCCTTGCTTTCGATCGGTCGGCCGTTGACAAAGAAATACTGCTCGCGACGGTTGGCTCGGGTAAATCCTGGGCGGCCGATGAACCCCAAAACCTTCAGTCCTCCCTGCAGAACCTCCAGCGGGACGAGCTGTTCGAGATAGTCGCGGCCATGGAGCTCACGCACCCGATCCTCCAGTGTGGCGGCTGACGGGAGTTGGGCCGCAAGCTGACGGTCCACTGTGAGACGCCAGGCCACCTCCGGATGCGCCAGCGCGTGCAATTGAAAGAGATGCTGGATATGACCGAGCTCAGTGGCGGGAGTGCGCAAAAACTTACGCCGCGCCGGCATGTTAAAAAAGAGATGCTTGATCTCAATGACCGTTCCCGGAGCCGCACCAGCTTCCTCGACCTTCAGCAACCGGCCCCCATGAATCACAACCCGTGTCCCCCCGGGCTGATCTTGCGTGCGGGTCAACAGCTCCAGCTTGCTGACTGCCGCTATACTCGGCAGCGCCTCCCCACGAAACCCGAGCGTGATGATCCGTTCAATGTCCGCGTCCTCACGGATCTTGCTGGTTGCATGCCGCTCCAGACAGAGTAGAGCGTCGTCGCGATCCATGCCCTCGCCGTTGTCGGAAACCCGCAAAAGCGACTTCCCACCATTGACCACCTCGATGTCAATCCGTGTCGCCCCGGCGTCGAGTGAGTTCTCCACCAGTTCCTTAAACACACTTGCCGGACGCTCGACCACCTCCCCGGCAGCGATCTTGTTCGCGGTCTGCTCCCCGAGTAATCGAATTCGACTCATGCAGCAATCAGCTTTCCGTTTCTTGCTTGTGGGTATCCGAAAAGGCGCGTTCCATCATGCGTCGCTCCCAGGCAATGGTTGCCGATCCGTCAGCTCACTGCCTGAATCGGGGTCGGATCGATTCCTGTTCTGGTTGGCACCTGGCCCTCATGGACCGCTCAAACTTCACTGCCGAGTTTTTTCAGGACCGCATCATTACGGGTTTCGCTCCCCGGATTCTCGTGTCCGAATCCCATCACGCGTCCTTTCGATACCGAGGCCGATAGCGACCCCGACCCCGATCTTGCTTCGCCATCTGCCTTTCCGGCCAGGCTCTGACTTAAGCGTGCGGCGCCTCACGAAAGGCGACCGGCTCCGAATGGCGGCAGTCAGTGTGCTGACCGCAACACCCAGCCCCAGCCGTATGTGCACCCTTCGCGCCACCCTTGCCCTCGGTCGCACAGGAGCCGTCGTTACAGTGGCATTTCAGCCCGCCCTTCCCCAAAATCGCTCCGATAGAGAGGGCCAAACCCATCATCCCAAAGAGGATCACTGCTCCAATGAAACTCGACATCGAATCCATCCTTTCTTCCACGATTCAATCTTCCGCCGACAGCATTCGCTCAAAGGCGGCCGACGATCGCTGTTCCCATCCCTGGGCATCTCGTATCAGGAAATAAACGGCCCAATCGTGCTCGAGTGCAAGTTCCCAGCCGCGGTCCGGTCCGAGAACCAGCATCGCTGTGGCCAGGCCATCGGCACGCATACAGGAGGAGGAGAGGACCGTCACCGAGGCCAGGGCATGCTCAATCGGACGGCCGGTGCCAGGGTCGATGATGTGTGAATAGGGCCGCCCGTCCACTTCGAAGTAGTTTCGATAATCTCCACTGGTGGCAACAGCGAGATCCGAAAGGGACAAGACGCGTTGACTCCGACGCAGCCCCGGCAATGGCTGTTCCACCGCGATGTTCCATCGCCCTCCACGCGCGCTGAGTCCATGCACCCTGATCTCACCGCCAACCTCGATCATGAAATGCCCCACCCCGCGCTCCAATAGGTACTCCGCCGCGCGATCCACGGCATACCCCTTGGCGATCGCTGAGAGATCGATCCGGACCCCGCTCGCACGCTTGAACAAAGCGGGCGGATCCATCCGAACATCGATCGCGTCGAGCCCGATGACCGGACGTACCGCCTCGATCTGCTCCGGGCTCGGTACGGAATCGTCCGCATCCCCGCCGCCGGAACCGAAGTGCCAGAGATCCACCAATGGTCCCACCGTGATATCGAGCGCTCCATCCGTCATCCGCCCAAGCTCCAGGGCCTCGGCTACAACCGCCACAGTCTCCGCAGAACAATCCATCCAGACAGGTCCCTCGGCGGCGTTGAAACGCGAGACCTCGGAGTCCGAACGATAGGTCGACATCAGGGCGTTGACACGCTCCAGACGCTCATGCACTCCGGCGCTCAGGCCCTCGGGCAGTTCTCCATCCCCAGGCAATACCACCTTGATATGATACGAGGTCCCCATTACGGGTCCGCCAAAGGAGAACTCCTGCAGATCCGGCGCGCCGTCCGGACGACCGCAACCAGCAAGTAGGAGCGCGATCAGCCACCCCGCACACCAGCAAACCGCATCGTCCTGCCACCGCCCACTCCTGGTTTGGTTCCGCCTCATGCTCCACTCCGCTTCCTTGGCTCTTGCCCCATCCGAAAAGGAAGGCCGTCGCTTGCCCTCGATCGCTGACCGGGGTTCAAGGACGGCCCAAGCATTCCTTTCCTTTGGGAGGATCCCATCCGCAATCCTGCGCCGACGTTAGAATCGCCGGCCCCGGTCGCGGCCCCCCGCAAATGCATCATCCTCCGAAATCATCGAAGAAGATGTTCTCACTCTCCACTCCGAGCTCGTCGAGCAGCTGCAAGACCGCGGCATTCATCATGGGCGGTCCGCAGAAATAGTACTCACAGTCCTCGGGCGCAGGGTGATCCTTGAGATAGTTCTCATAGAGCACCTGGTGGATGAAGCCGGTGTATCCCGTCCAGTTGTCTTCCGGTTGCGGCTCCGACAACGCCAGGTTCCACTTGAAATTGTCGTGCTCCTGCTGCAGGGCATCGAACTCCTCGGCGTAAAAGACCTCACGCATGCTGCGCGCACCATACCAAAAAGAGATCTTCCGCTTCGAATCACGATGCTTCAGCAGTTCAAAGAGGTGGGAGCGCAAGGGCGCCATTCCGGCGCCGCCGCCGATGTAAACCATCTCCGCATCGGTGTCCTGTATGAAGAACTCACCATACGGCCCCGAAATGGTCACCCGGTCGCCCGGCTTCAGGTTGAAGATGTAAGAGGACATCTGCCCAGGGGGGACATCCGGATTGTTCCAGGGCGGGGTCGCAATGCGCACGTTGAGCATGATGATCCCCCGCTCCTCCGGATAGTTCGCCATCGAATAAGCGCGGGAGACCGTTTCATCCACCTTCGATGTGTACCGCCACAGGTTGTACTTGTCCCAATCGGGCCGGTACACGTCCTCCACCTCGAAGTCCTTGAATTGTACAACGTGCGGCGGTGCATCGATCTGGATGTATCCACCCGCCTTGAAGTCGACATGCTCGCCCTCAGGCAGCTCCAAGACCAGCTCCTTGATGAACGTGGCCACGTTGCGGTTCGACTTCACGACGCATTCCCATTTGCGGATGTCGAAGACCTCAGCCGGGATTTCGATATCAAGGTCCTGCTTGACCGCAACCTGACAGCTCAGGCGCAATCCCTCGCGCGCCTCTTTGCGCGTGATGAAGTTGCGCTCGGTCGGCAGGATGTCGCCGCCACCCGAATGGACCTTTACCTTGCACATCGCGCAGGTGCCTTGTCCGCCGCAGGCCGAGGGAATGAAGATCTCGTTCTCAGCCAAGATATTGAGCAGCTTGCCGCCTGTCTTGACCTTGAGCGCCTTGTCAGAGTCCTTGTTGATCAGAATCTCAACATCACCGGAAGGCACCAGCTTGGATCGCGCCAGCAGAATGACCACGACCAAGGCCATCACGATGACGGTGAACATCACTACGCCTAGAATGATTTGGGGCAACACGGTTCGTTCTCCGTTCGAGATGGGGTTTTAGAGCTGAATGCCCGAGAAGCACATGAAGGCCATCGCAATCAGGCCCACCGTGATGAAGGTGATGCCCAAGCCACGCAGTCCCGAGGGGATGTGACTGTACCGCAACTTCTCACGGACCGCGGCCAGGATCACGATCGCCAGGGCCCAACTCACACCCGAGCCGAAGCCGTATGCCACGCTCTCCGGAAAGTTGTATCCCCGTTCCACCATGAAGAGCGAGCCGCCCAGGATTGCGCAGTTCACCGTGATCAGGGGAAGAAACACACCCAGGGCGTTGTAAAGAGCCGGAAAATACTTATCCAGCGTCATTTCCAGGATCTGAACCATCGCCGCGATCACGCCGATGAACGAGATCAACGCGAGAAAGGAGAGGTTCACATCCGGCAGCCCCGCCCATGCCAGTGCGCCGGCTGAAAGGATGTAGGTGTTCAGGAGGTTGTTGACCGGAACCGTGATCGTCTGCACGACCACCACTGCAATCCCCAGGCCCGTCGCCGTCTCCACCCGCCGAGAGACCGCGAGGTAGGTGCACATGCCCAGGAAAAAGGCCAGGGCAAGGTTCTCCACGAAGATGGATTTGAACAATATGCTCAGGTAGTGCTCCAACATCGCCTTACTCCTCCACCTGGTCTGTTTTCCATGTCCGCAGGGCCCAAATCAGCAGCCCGATCAAGAAGAAGGCACTCGGCGAAAGCAACAGGATCCCGTTTGCCGGATACCACCCGCCCTCGGTCGTGAGCTTTAGGACCGATACACCCATGAGCTTACCAGAACCGAATAATTCCCGGACAAAGGCGACCAGGATCAAGACCAGGCTGTATCCCAGTCCGTTGCCCAGGCCGTCCAGGAAACTGAGTTTCACGTTCTCCTTCATCGCGAAGGCCTCCGCACGCCCCATGATGATGCAGTTCGTGATGATCAGTCCGACAAAGACCGAGAGCTGCTTGCTGATGTCGTACGCATACGCCTTCAGAAACTGGTCCACCACGATCACCAGCGATGCGATGATCGTCATCTGCACAATCATCCGAATGTTCGAAGGGATCACCTTGCGAATCGCACTGATCGATACGTTCGACATGGTCGTAACGAAGGTGACCGCAATCGACATCGTCAACGCGGTCTCCAGCTTGGTCGTCACCGCCAGCGCCGAACAGATACCCAGTACCTGCAGTCCGATCGGGTTGTTGTTGAAAATGGGCCCAAAGAGAACGTCTTTCGCTTTAGCCATTCTGTTCTCCTCCCCGCAAAGTTTCCAAAAATGGGCCGTAGCCGTCCTGGCCCAGCCAGAATTCCAGTGTGTGCGTGACCCCACGAGACGTGAGTGTTGCTCCGGAGAGCCCGTCGACTTGGTACTCCGCGTTGGCGGACTCAGGATCGACGCTCCCTTTGATCACCTCGATCTTGGGTTCTTCCCACTCCCCAGGCTCGAAGACCTGTTTGCCTGCCCAGTGCGCCTTCCAGAGCGGATTGTCGATCTCGCCGCCGAGCCCGGGCGTCTCCCCATGCTGGTAGAAAGCCAGGCTGGCAATCGTGTTCAGATCGCCCTCCAGCGCAAGGAAGCCGTACATCGTCGACCACAAGCCCTTGCCATGCAAAGGAAGGATCAGGCGTTTCAGCTCCGGACCTTCGTGGAGCATGTAAACCAAACGGAAGTTCGCCCTGCGCCGAATCGCCGCGAGGTCCTGCTCCGCAGTCAGCCGAATGCTGGTCGCGGGATCCGATTCGATCGCGTCCGCATCGAACTCAGCCGGCGTGTATTCATCCGTGAACTGCCCCGTGGTCAGGTCCAGTACCTTCGTCTCGATCCGGGCGAAGAGTTCCTCGACCTTCGCGGGATCGATCGATGCGCCGCTTTCGAGTAGGCCGGCGGCCACCAGAATGTTCTTCTGGATGTCCAGCCGCTTGTTCGCCTCCTGCTTCGGCTTCAGATAGACGGCCGCCGTCGAGACCAACAGCGAACAGATCACACAGACCCCGAGACCGACGGCTATGGTGTCGCGAGTTGAATTCCTAGGCTGCATGACGCAATGCCCTCCGCTTGATGTTTCCCTTCACGACATAATAATCGATCAGCGGCGCAAAGGCGTTGCCCAGCAAGATCGCCAGCATCGTCCCCTCCGGATACGCGGGATTGATCACCCGCACCATGATCACCAATACACCGATCAAAAAGCCGTATACCCATTGCCCCCGCTGCGTGAAGGATGCACTCACGGGATCCGTCGCCATGAAGATCGTCCCGAAGGCGAACCCACCCAGGACCAAATGCCAGTGGGGCGGCACACCAAACATCGGATTGGTCGGACTCCCCATCGCAAACAGCAAGGCCGCGAAACCGACCGCGCCGAGAACCATGCTGAGCATGATCCGCCAGGACCCGATCCCGGTGACGATCAACAGAACCGCACCCAGCAGCGCCGCCAAAGTGGAGGTCTCTCCCATCGACCCCTGGATCGTACCCACAAAGGCCTGCCACCAGGTGATCTGTTGGGTGATCCCCTCCAGACCTTCGAGTGCGCCGATACCAAGCGCCGTCGCGCCACTGAAACCGTCCACCGCCGTCCAGACCGCGTCACCGGAGATCTGAGCGGGATAGGCAAAGAAGAGGAAGGCACGTGCCGCCAATGCCGGGTTCAGGAAGTTCATGCCGGTCCCGCCAAAGACTTCCTTCGCAATCACAACCCCGAAGGTGATCCCGATCGCGACCTGCCAAAGCGGAATCGTCGGAGGCAGGGTCAGGGGAAAGAGCAGGCCGGTCACAAAGAACCCCTCGTTCACCTCATGCTTGCGCACGATCGCAAACAAGACCTCCCAGAACAGGCCCACCGCCATCGTCACGATGTAGACCGGCAGGAAGTAGAGTGCCCCATGCACCAGATTCGACCAGATGTTCGAAGGGCTATACCCACCGCCGATCCAACCGAGAATCAACCCACGCCAACCAGGCACCGCCTCAACCCCCATCTGCTGCATTGCCGTATTGGCCTGCAACCCGACGTTGAACATCGCCATCAACACACACGGCACCAGCGCGACGACCACCGTCATCATCATGCGCTTGTAATCCATGGCGTCACGGACATGACACCCACCGGTCGCTGTCGCTTTGGGCGGGTAGAGGAAGGTGTCCACCGCTTCGAAGAGGGGATACCACACCTCAAACTTCCCACCTTTTTCGAACTTGGATCGGTGCCGATCCAGAAAGTTCTCCTTGGATTTCATCAACCTTCCTTCTCTATGGTGGTAAGGTTACGCCGCAACATCGGCCCAAAGTCATTCTTGCCGGGACAGGCGAAGGTGCACAGCGCCAGGTCCTCTTCGTCGAGCTCAAGGCAGCCCAGGGCCTCTGCCTGCTCAATGTCGTCGATCGCCAGGGCGCGCAATAACGGGGTCGCCAGAATGTCCAGCGGCATCACCTTCTCGTAAGCCCCCGATGGAAAGATCGCCCGTGCGCCCCCATTGAGCGTCGTGGTCAACGGGATCTTTTGCCCCTTGCGGAACCGTGAAATCACAATCCGCGCCACCGAATACTTGTCCGCCCCAGGCCGATACCAGCCCAGTAACGTGAGCTTGCCTCGCTCTTCCAGGACCGTGATCTGATTGTGGTAACGCCCAAGATAGTACAGCCCGCCCTGAGCAACCTGCCGACCCGATAAAATCGAACCGGATACCACCCGCCATTCCTTGTCCTCTGCCTCTACCAACGCACCCTTGACCAGGTCGCCGACCTGCGCGCCGAGACGCGTGCGGATCAGGCGCGGCTCCTTGACCCCAGGACCCGCCAGCGAGATGACACGCTGCGTAAAGAGCTTGCCCGTCGTCATCAAATGGCCGATCGCAATCACGTCCTGATACGAAATGTGCCAAACCATGTGATTCCGGTTCACCGGATCCAGGAAGTGGATGTGCGTCCCCGGTAGACCCGCCGGATGCGGTCCCGCAAACGCCACCGATTCAACCCCCTCGACCTCCGACCCCGGAAGCGCGTCGCCCACACCCTGGCAAAGAAATACAGGTCCCGCACTCAACAGCGTAAGGACCTTCACCCCCCGCGCAAACGCAGCCGCCTGCTCCCCTATCACCAATCGCGGATCCGCCGCCAACGGATGCGTGTCCACGGCGGTCACAAAGATCGACTGGGCAGACGCATCCGGCGCAGGCACCTTGCTGTGAGGGCGCGTGCGGAATGCCGCCCACATCCCGCTCTCGATCAGGACCTTGCGGATGTCTCCCGCCCGGGAGGAAACCAGATGAGCGTCCTCAAACCGCTCGAACGTAACCGCATCCTCCCCCTCCAGCCGGACCACCACCGACTCCAAGGCCCGCTTGGCACCGCGGTTGATCCCTACTACTTCACCACTCCCAGGACTCGTATACAGAATCCCCGGCGTCTTCTTGTCCTCAAACAGAGGCTGCCCAAGCTTCACCCGATCTCCCACCTGAACCAACATCGTCGGCTTCATTCCGATGTGGTCAGGTCCGACGACCGCAACCGTTGAAACCGGTGGGCCGTTGACGATTTCCTGCCGGGGGACCCCCTCCATAGGGAGGTCCAAGCCTTTTTTTATGGTAATGATCCGCATCGGCGTGCCTGATCCTTCGACGGCCTCTTCAACCGCCGTGTGATGGTGGTGAAAACCCTCGTGGTTAAACTCCATGCCTGTAGCTGACCAACCGGGCTAAGTCAAGGTTTGGGCCGGGAAAACTCCGCTCCTCATGCCATGTTCAGAAAGGGCCACGAGTGCCCCTCCCCCCCAACCCCGTGCCCGCTGCCGGCTGGAGCCCGTCCGAAGAGGCGCGTGCCTTCAGGGGCGCCTCCAGGCTATGGTTGCTAATCAGTCAGATCCTTGTCTGAATCGGTGTCGAGGTCGAAATCGGGAGCGGAATTCCTGTCCAGTATCACACCTGACCCTCTGAGCATCGCTGAAACCCCGCTGCCAGGTTTTGCCAGCTCCGCATCAAAACGATTTCGCTGCCCGGTTTACCGTGTCCGAATCCATCCCCGCGTGCTTTCGATACCGAGGCCGATAGCAACCCCGACCCCGATCTTGCTTCGTCGTCGACCTTTCCGGACAACCTCTGGCCGACCCTCAAAGGCGGGTGCCGATGATGTCAGCACCCGCACTCGTTGAAACGGCTCAGGGTCAGGGCATGCGTACCCGCATTCCTTCGATCATCGTCCCATCCGGCTTGCGCAGACGCACGCTCGCAGCCCAGTCGGAACCCGAGTTGGTCACCTTCAACAGGAGGTCGTTCCAACCTTCCTTGAAGTCCGCTGTGACCTTGTCCTGGCCGACCCCATGACCACGACTCACGTTGTTCTGATGGACCAATACCCCGTTCAACCAGAACTTGACGCCGTCGTCACTGCCGACCCCCATCGCGACCTCCATCGCCGCCGGCACAAAAACCTGTGACCAGATGTAAGCCACGCGGTTGTCCCCAGCCAGGTCCATCCCGTTGAGGTTGATCTTGCCGTCATCGTCCGGTTGACGCCCGACCTCCCACTGCGCCGAATGCCCATCCAGTTCCGGTGCAAACGGGACATCAAACAGCTGAGTCCCATTCTTGCCCTCGGCCATGTAAGGCCCCGACACGCGCCACGCACGCACCATATCGGCGTTGCGGTGGATCATCGATACGACGTCACTCGCCTTCGTGCGCACCGCGTCATCCTCGGAAACCGACAATACCGCTTGCATGGCCGCATCGGCCTGCTCGGGATAGGCCGAGCCGATCGCACCTGCGACCTCCACCGCTGAAGCAGCCGCAGCCGCGCCCAGTTGCGGATCCTTCAAGAATTTTACGATTTCCACCAGCCCATCCACCGTGCCGGTCGAGGCAATTCCCCGCAACGCCGCAGCCTGCTCGGACTCCGACTTGGCTAGCCCCATCACCTCGCGATAGAGCACAAGCAACTGGTCCTTTTCCAAACCTTCCGCACGGCCGATCGCACTCAATAGCCCATCAAAGGCTGCCACACGATCCGCACCCGCCGGCAATGCCGCGACCAGATCCCGCAAGTCCTTCGCCACCCGCGCATCCGGCCAAAGCCCCATGCCCGCTATCGCCGCCGACCGCAGGTCTCGGTCCGCTCCAGCTACCGCTCCGCGCAAGGCCGTCAGAGCAGCGTCACTTCCCGTCATGCCCAAGGCCTGCATCAGCAGAGGTTTGCCATGCTGTCCCGCCTTGGCGATCCCGGCAAGCACCGGCTCCGCCTTGGCATTCGCTTCCGGCATCTTCGAAAACAACGCAGAAAACGCCGGCATCACTTCCTCCGGCGACATCTTGATCGAGGATGCTGCAACCATGGTCACCAGCTTCTGTAGTGCCTCCGGTCCGCCCATACCCGCAATCGCTTCCATCCCGGCCCGTTGAACCTCCGGATTCCGATCCCGCTCAACCATCGCCATGACCTGATCGAGCGTCTCATCAGCCCCACGCCGGCTCAGGGTGCGAATCAATTCGGCACGGACCCCGTCCCGCGACCTTTGCGCCGCACGCAGGATCTGCGCGTTCATCTCGTCCCCCTTGAGCCGAGCCATCGCCGTGCGGGCAGCCTCGCGCACCGCCCCATCCTTCGCAACGGTCAGCTCCGCCAGACGGCCGAGGATCGAAGCATCCCCGACTGTGCCGATGACGCTCAGGGCCGCAATCGCCGTCTCCTGATCCTCATCGTCCACCAGGTCGAACAGCCAGAAGGCCGCCCCCGGCTCTCCCAAGTCCTCAATCGCACGTAGAATCTGAAGACGTTCCTCACCCGCCGCTCGACCCAACAAGCCGGTGAATAAGCGAGAGGTTTCGGGTCTGCCAAGCTCGGCCAAAAGTCGGACCGCTGTCGTGCGAATCAGATAGTCCTCCGACTGTACCGCCTCGCGAAGGACCTGAAGAGCACGCTCCCCCGCCTCCCGGCTCAGACCAACCAACGCCGCAACCCGAACCGCCTGCGCTTCATCCCTGCTGTAAAGCTGACGATAGACAGCCGCCGCCGTCGGCCCCTTAAGGCCCTCGGCCGAGGTCAACAACGCCTCCGTCAAGGCCACCTTGATGTCGCCCTCAGCACCCGCGCGCATGTCGATCAGGGTCCGTACCGCCCGAGCGTCCGGTAGCTTCGCCAGCGAGTTGATCGCCGCCAGAACCACCTGATCGTCCGAGTCCTTCAGAAAACGCTGGATCTCACCGATCGCCTCGCGGTCGCCACGCCAGGCCAGAGCAGTCATGAACCCGATCTTCTGCTCCGAGGTCTGTGCGGAATTGAGCCGCTTTCGCAGCACATCCGCCGCCTCCGCCGCCGGCATCCGCTGCAAGGCCCGCCGCGCGCTGTCCTGAATCTCGTCCGATTCATCGTCGAGATAGCCGTCCAACGCATCGACCGCCGCAACGCCGCCCATCTGCTCCAACATCCGGATGCACCAGACCCGAGTCAGGCTCGGCTGGTCCGTGGCCGAATACGCCACCAACAGATCGGTCAGGACCGACTGCTCCTCATCCGCCCCCGGACGGCCCGCCCGTAGCGCGACATCCTGCAAAGCGCCCTGCGCCTGCTCCCGCACTTGAAAATCCTCGGATCCCAGGCCGGGCGCCAAATGCTCCATCACCTGGGTCAACGCCGACTGCAGCTCGCTTGCCGACCGCTCCTGCTCCGTGGATAGCCCACGGAACTCCTTCAACAGATCCTCGACACCCGCCGCCCGGACCGATACCCCAAGCGCCAGCGCCAATAACCCTGATACAATGAACCTCTTTTTCATGACAAAAATCTCCCTTTAGAGATACCAAGGCGCCCGCTTCGGCCGGTCCACCCACCGGGAAGCCTCCTCATCACCCACCATCTGCCGCGTATTCGGATCCCATTGCAGAGTGCGGCCCAGCCACCAGGCAATGTTGCCGAGATGACACATCGTCACCGAGCTCGCCCCGACCTCCACATCGCAAATCGGCCGCTGCCGCGACTTCACACACTCGAGAAAATCACGGTAGTGGTTGTCGCTCCGATACAACGGGGTCTCGCTCGCTGCGAAATTTTCATCCCCAACCGAGACCGGGTCGGCCCGGAAATGGCCACGGTTCACCTCGATTTCGCCTTCGGTGCCGATGAACAACACACCGTTGCCGCCACCCTGATGCACCACCTTCGTCCCGTTTTCGTAAGTGTAGGTCAGCAGCCCGTCCTCGTTGATGTTCGGCGGCTCAATCTTCACAGGACCCGACCCGTCCATGCCGAGCCCCCACTGCGTAATGTCGAAATGGTGCGCGCCCCAATCGGTCATCATGCCGCCGGAGTAATCGCGAACCAGACGCCAGCCCCCGCTGTAACTGCCACTGCAACGCTCGGCGTTGTACGGCATCTTCGGGGCGGGTCCAAGCCACATATCCCAATCGAAACCCTCGGGAATCGGCTCCTCCGCGAAGAGCTTCGGAAATGACGGACCTCCCACGTTCACGTTCACCTGCTTGACCTCGCCGATGCGCCCGTTACGCACCAGTGAACAGGCCAGCCAGAACTCATGCGAGGAACGCTGCTGACTCCCCGTCTGCAACACTCGCCCATACCGGCGGGCGGTCTCCACAAGGGTCCAGGCCTCGCGAATGGTCAACGTCAGCGGCTTCTGACAGTACACATCCTTGCCCCGCTTCATCGCCCAGTTGGCAATGATCGCATGCCAGTGGTCCGGCGTGGCGACATGCACCGCATCAATGTCGTCCCGAGCCAGCACCTCACGGAAATCGCTGTACCGGTCACAACCCTTGTACGTCCCACTCTCCTGCTGCTGCGCGTAGTGGTTTTCCACATGATCGCCCTGGCTGTCACGCACGCCCTTGCGCACGTCGCATACCGCCACGACTTGCACATCCTTCCCGCTGAGGAAGGTCCGCAGGTCGCCACTGCCCATATTGCCCAAACCGATCCCCGCCATCGTCAACCGATTGCTGGGAGAAGGACGCCCATTCAAACCAAGCGCCGACCCAGGAATGATAAAGGGCATCGCAATCGCCCCGGACATCCCCTTCAAAAAGCGTCTTCTGGAAATCGAACCGGACGCGTTATTCATCATATACCTCCTGTTTGGCCACGGCCTCCGCCCCTTTCACAAGAAATCAGCGAGAAACCGGGCATCATCGCTTTAACCAGTCCATCGCCACCGCAAGGAGACGAAAGCAAAAGACGAGTGCTTTATACCGCAGTAAAAACTTCCATTTCCAGGCAAAAGGGGGGGAATCAGCTCAGCGGGTAATGGGCTGCCAGAGCCCATCCGGAAGGTAGTCGCTTTCCCAGCCGGAGCCGGAGAAACTCCCGCAGAAGGCGCGGTGGCGGTTTCGACCTGGCCATGGGCGTCGTGGTCGAAAAACACGGGATGGGATTCGGACATGAGAAACCAGGGATGCATGACAGTGCTGATAAAACACCGCAGCGAAGGTAGATCGGTCCATGAGTGCCAGCAGGGATCCCGATTTCGATTTCGATTTCGACCATGAATCCGACTGATCCGACTGATCGGCAACTATTGCCTGGAGGCAACGCATGATGGAGCACACCCTTTCGGACGACCTCTAGCCGGAGGCCCCAGGCCTCAGGCTTCCGTCCTTTCCCGTCTGGACCAATCGCCCGATTTGCCGTATTCGTTTCCAACACCAGTGTCCTATGAACCCGTTTCCCCCGGAAAGGATCCACCAACATGGCCGATTACCGTCCCGATGATCACCGTTACGATTCCATTGCCTACCGCCGCTGCGGTCGAAGCGGAATTCTCCTTCCCGGCATCTCCCTCGGACTCTGGCACAATTTCGGTGGCGTCGATACCGAGGAAAACAGTCGCGCCATGATCCATACCGCGTTCGACCTCGGGATCACACACTTCGACCTCGCAAACAATTACGGGCCACCCCCAGGTTCCGCCGAGGAGACCTTCGGCCGTATCCTGGCTCAAGACCTCCAACGCTACCGAGATGAGTTGATCATCTCCTCCAAGGCCGGATACCGGATGTGGCCAGGCCCATACGGCGAGTGGGGCTCACGCAAATACCTCGTCGCCAGCCTCGACCAGAGCCTCCGGCGCATGGGCCTCGAGTACGTCGACATCTTTTACTCGCATCGACCCGACCCCGATACCCCGCTCGAAGAGACGATGCAAGCCCTCGATCAGGTCGTTCGCCAGGGCAAGGCCCTCTATGCCGGGATCTCTTCCTATACCGCCGAACAGACCCTCGAAGCCGTTCGGATCCTGAACGACCTCGGCACCCCATGCCTCATTCACCAGCCCAACTACTCCATGTTCAACCGCTGGATCGAAGACGGCCTCCTCGATGTCCTCGAAGATCACGGCATCGGCTGCATCGCATTCTGTCCGCTCGCACAGGGGATGCTCACTCCTAAATACCTCGGCGGTATCCCCACCGACTCACGCGCCGGTAAGAGCCACGGTCACCTCCAAGTCCACGAAGTGACCGGGAAACGTGTAGAACAGGCACGGCTGCTGCAAGACCTCGCCCAGACACGCGGACAGACCCTCCCGCAACTTGCGCTCTCCTGGGTCCTCCGGGATCAACGCGTCACCAGTGCACTCATCGGAGCCAGTCGCCCCGAACAGATCACAGAAAACATCCGCGCTCTCGATCAATTGGCGTTCACGCCCGAGGAAATCAACGCCATCGAGCAAATCCTGGCCGACTGACCCGATTCCCAAGCAAGGCCCACTTCATGAATACCGTCTTGGTCGTCACTACCCTGCTCATCCTCCTGCGCTGGGCGGCGCAATCCCTGCTGGAGGGAGTCAACCTTCGACATTCCCGGCTGCACGGGATGACTCCACCCCCAGAGATCGCTGACCGATTGGACCGCGAGTCGCTCCCCAAAACGCTCGCATACACCAACGCGAAAGGCAGGCTCGGCCTCGTCGAGGATGGCTGGAGCGCAATCGTCCTGCTCGTCGTCGTCCTCTCCGGAGTCCTGCCCTACGCATATCAGCAACACATCGCCTTCTGGGGCGCCGGGGTCTGGTCCCACGCAGGTTTTCTCTTGGCCGTCACCCTCGTCCTCGCCATCCCGGACCTGCCGCTGGATTGGTACGCGCAATTTCGCCTCGAAGAGCGCTTCGGCTTCAACAAAACAACCCTCCGCCTCTGGATCTCCGACCATATCAAGGTCCTGCTTCTGGGGATCCTGCTCGGTTTTCCGCTGACCGCTCTCATCCTCTTCCTGACCCGCTGGGCAGCCCTTTCGTGGTGGCTCTGGGCATGGGGTGTCGTCCTCTTGTTCCAATTGACCATGCTCGTCCTGGCGCCCGTTCTGATTCTGCCCCTCTTCAACAAGTTCTCCCCCCTGCCCGACGGCCCCCTGCGAGAACGGCTGCTCGCCCTGGCCGATAGGACCGGATTCCAGACCTCGACCATTCAGGTCATGGACGGCAGCCGGAGAAGCGCGCACTCCAACGCCTTCTTCACCGGCCTCGGCCGCTTTCGCAAGATCGTCCTCTTCGATACGCTGATCCACCAACTCACCGACGATGAACTCGAAGCCGTGCTCGCACACGAGATCGGACACTATAAGCTGCGGCATATCCCGAAGACACTGATGCTCTCGGCATTGGGCATGCTCGCCGGACTCTTCGCCCTGTTTCTGTTGGCCAATGCGGCGTGGTTCTATCAGGGATTCGGCTTCGCACAGGACTCCATCACGCCGGCCTTTCTCATGTTCAACCTCCTCGGCGGCACCGTGCTCTTCTGGATCCACCCCCTCACCCATGCCATCTCGAGAAAGCACGAATACCAGGCGGACGCCTTCGCCGCGAACCACACAGACCACGGCGCGGATGCCCTCGGCAACGCCTTGCTCAAGCTGCACGAAAACAACCTGAGCAACCCCACCCCCGCACCTGTCTACAGCCGATTCTACTACAGCCATCCCACCCTGAGCGAACGCCTCGGCCACCTGAGCCGGCTCAAGACAAACGCCGCTCCCAATCAATGATCTGCTTGAGCGTCTCGTCCAAGTCGTACTCAGGCCGGTACCCGATCAGCCGATGGATTTTGGCCAGGCTCGGCATCCGCGCCATCATGTCGTCGAACGGCCGGCCGTATGCCTCCTCATAGGTCAGATACCGCTTCTCAGAAGGACTCCCCGTCAAGGTCAGGACACGGTCCGCCAGCTGCTCAATGCTCACCTGCTCGTCCGATCCAACGTTGATGACCTCCCCGACCGCCGCCTCACAATCCACCAGCGCCTCCACCGCTCGTACAACGTCGCGGACATTGCTGAAACACCGAGTCTGACGGCCGTTGCCGTGGATCTGCAACGGCTCGGCGGACAGCGCCCGGCGGACAAACCGAGGGACCACCATCCCGTATTGCCCCGTCTGACGAGGTCCGACCGTGTTGAAAAAACGACAGATCACAACCGGCAACCCGTATTGATCGTGATAGGCGAGCCCCAAAAACTCGTCCACCATCTTGCTGCACGCATAGCTCCAGCGCGTAAACCGCGTCGAGCCCAGGATCGTATCGTCATCCTCACCAAAGGGTATGCGATCGCTCTTTCCATACACCTCACTGGTCGAGGCCAAGATCACCTTGCGCCCGAACTTGCTCGCCAGATGCAAGACCACTTCAGCCCCGTGGATGTTCGTCTCCAATGTGTGCACCGGCCGATCCACGATCAACTGCACGCCCACAGCAGCAGCCAGATGGATGATCACGTCACACCGGTCCACCAACGAGGTCAGGGAAACCTCGTTGCGTACCGTCTCCCGGATGAATTCAAACCCCGCCCGCCCACGTAGGCCGTCGAGATTGCTGAAGGAGCCTGTCGATAGGTCGTCGACCACCGTCACCTTCCAGCCGTTGCCCATCATTCGCTCCGCCAAATGCGAGCCAATAAACCCCGCTCCACCGGTTATCAACGCCCTCATCCAATTCTCCTTCCCCAGTCCTTCCATCCGACAACGCCCGAACCCCCACCTTATACCCCGTGGATCCCTCCAGGTCCATCCATCGCAAGACAGCCCGTCCAAAACCCCCATCCGGATCCGGAAAGCCTCCCGCAGAGGGCCCAGTGGCGTTTTCGACCTGCCTACGGGGTGGCAAACTCCATGCTCTGCCTCCTATATCGTTGGGGGAATCCGTAAGATATGCCGTTTCAGCAGGCCCCGTCTTCCTCGTACCAGTCCCCCCTACTCCTACTCGCGCCAGCGACCTCTAACTTCCCTGCGAAAACCCTTTCCAATCCGGCCATGTTGCCCTTTCGTTGAGGCCGGATGGGGAGGTCTCCCGCAGAGATCGCAGAGGGCGCAGAGGATGACAGAGATGCGGAATTGCAGACACATCGGAGCTGTTTACTCCAACAGCTTTGGTCAGTTAGTGGGAATATTCTCTTAAAATTGGTTAGATGGACCACCGCATTGGACCTCACCCGCCCTCACGGCCTGGTCGAAAACGCCACCGCGCCCTCTGCGGGAGGCTCTCCGGATGGGCTTAGGGAGGGCAGGTTGCAAGCGGCTGCCTTTTCGGCCGGGCTCTAGCTCTGCCCAGAAACGTACCCGTACACAGCGAAGCGGTACACGTTCACGTACACGATGAT
>CALLYA010000171.1 GCA_937875495.1 uncultured Verrucomicrobiota bacterium | reverse complement strand
CAAGTCGAAAACGTCACCGCGCCCTCTGCGGGAGACTCTCCGGGTCCGGATGGTGGGGTATCCCGCAGAGATCGCAGAGGGCGCAGAGGATTGATTGGAAAGGGGGAATGCAGTTGCATCGAAGCTTTTTTCTGCAACTACCTTGATCTTCAGAAAACGGATTTTTCCAATATCCTCCCCCAAAAAGTATGGATCAGGGCGTTGGCCCTATCCCCCCCATGGCCAAGTCGAAAACGTCACCGCGCCCTCTGCGGGAGACTCTCCGGGTCCGGATGGTGAGGTCGGGTTGAGAATGCGGCTACCTTTTCGAACAGCCTTTAGCGAAAATGGCAACACCTGCAATCGCGATGGCGCGGATTGCAGGTGTTGCTTTGCCGTTAATGGGCGGGTGTGGATCAGTAGGCGCGGGCGATCAGCACCCGTTGTTTGGATGGCTCGCCGGTGACCATGCAGCGCCCGGGCTCCTGTGGGGAATCGAGGGGAATACAGCGAATTGTGGCCCGGGTCTCTTCTTTAATCTTGGCTTCCGTTTCCGGCGTACCGTCCCAATGAGCCAGGAAGAAGCCTCCCACCTCATCCAGTTGAGCCTTGAATTCTTCGTAGGTCTCAACGGTGCGTGTATTTGCCTCTCTGAAGGCGAGTGCCTGCTCCCAGAGTCCGGCCTGGATCTGTTCAAGGAGGTCGGGAAGGGCATGGGTAGCCCGATCCAGGTCGACGAATTCTTTTTCGCCGGTATCGCGTCTTGCGAGGACGATTTGGTTCTTATCGAGGTCGCGGGGGCCGATCTCCATTCGCAGCGGCACGCCCTTCATCTCCCACTCATTAAACTTGAAGCCGGGCGAGAGAGAGGGGCGGTCATCGACCTGGAAGCGGATTTGAGGCAAGGCCTGTCGGATCTGGTCGATTATGGGAAGGACGCGTGCACGATCCTCATCGGATCGAATGAAGGGTACGATGACGACTTGGATGGGTGCGATATGCGGGGGGAGTCGGAGGCCTTTGTCATCGCCGTGGGCCATGATCACGCCGCCGACCAAGCGGGTAGAGACGCCCCATGAGGTCTGATGCACGAAATCGAGTTCGTTGTTCTCGTTTTGGAACTGTGTCCCGAATGCCTTGGCGAAGTTCTGACCGAGGTAGTGGCTGGTGCCGGCCTGAAGTGCGCGTTTGTCGCCCATCATGGCCTCGATGGTGAAGGTCTCGACGGCGCCGGCGAATTTCTCGGAATCGCTCTTGCGTCCGGGGACGACCGGGATGGCCATCATGTCCTGGACGAAATCACGGTATAGCTGAAGGATACGCAAGACCTCCTCGCGCGCCTCAGGCTCTGATGCGTGGGCGGTGTGACCTTCCTGCCATAGGAATTCGGTGGTGCGGAGGAAGAGTCGCGGGCGCAATTCCCAGCGAACCACATTGGCCCACTGATTGATCAGCAGGGGCAGGTCTCTGTGGGATTGGATCCACTTGGAGAACATGTGGTTGATAATGGTCTCGGAAGTCGGGCGAACGACCAGGGGCTCTTCCAACTCCTTGCCGCCTGCGTGGGTGACCACGGCCAATTCGGGCGAAAACCCCTCAACATGTTCGGCTTCCTTCTGCAGGAAGCTCTGCGGGATGAAGAGTGGGAAATAGGCGTTTTGATGACCGGTTTCTTTGAACCGGCGATCCAGGTCTTTCTGGATGTTTTCCCACAGCGCGTACCCGTACGGGCGGATGACCATGGTCCCACGAACTGGGGAATAGTCAGCCAACTCCGCCTTGGTAACGACGTCGGTGTACCATGTTGAGTAATCGAGGCTTCGAGGAGTGACCCCGCGGCCTTCGCCTTGTCTAGCCGAAGCTCCACCCGGTTTGTTTGCGCTCATAGGGGCGTATTTTAAGCAGAAACTGACTCTTGGTCAAAGCGCTGGAGAATTCTCCGCAGGCGGCCTGGTTGAGGTCGCTGGCTGCTCAAGGTGTGGAGATAATGGATGAGACGAGATGGACGTTGATGGAAGGGACGTAGGTGTAGACGGTGGTGACGAGGAATTGCTCTCCGTTTTCGGCCGCGATCTCCTGGTCGGCTGCGCCGCTCTGCTGCCGCAATTCAGCGGGAATGGGGGGAAGTGCGGTCGGCGCAGGCTCGACAGGGCTGTAGAGCAACCAGTCTCCGCTCTGGTGGAGTTCTCCCTGGAGAGATCCATCCATGTTGACGAGTGCGACCCCGCCTTCTGGGATTTGCAGGCCCTCCTCTGCGATAGCGGAGGAGATGGTATCGACCAAGGCTGCAAATCCTTGATCTGGGGCATTGGGGTCCTGCCCCTCGATGGCGGCGTCGATATATGTTGCGAGCGCCTCATGAAATATTTCCGTCGAGGCGAGAGCCCTGGGGTCGACTGTGAGGGGTGGGGGGGGCGCGGCGGGTGCATCGCCCTCTTCGATGAGTTCGAGGTCCTCCAACGGATCGATCATCTCATCCGGGATGGATTGCTCGATGGGGCCTTCACGATTGGGGTCGAACCGGGGGGGAGCCTGGATGGGCGGAGCGTTTTCGCTGCCTGGAGTGAGGCCTCCGAGTTTAGAGATGCGCCGATCGGCCGCCTCCTCTTCGGATTCGGATTCGGTGCGATCGTCATCGGCGGTCTGGGAGGTGGCGTTTCGCATTCGATTCTGCAGTACGATGAGGCCAAGGGTGAGCGCCAGGAGCAGCAGAACGGTGTCACGAACCAGGCGGGCAGATAGCTTTGCAGGCATGGATCCCCCTCGTTTCAATAGGGCTGGAAGCGATTTCCCAAGATGCCCCGTCGGCCCATGCTGGCCCTCCGCGGCAGTCTCATGGCAACTACAGGGTAATCGGCCCTCCACGTCAAGCAGAAAGCTCGCTGATCAGGAGTCCTTGGAGCGCTGGTAGTACTTCTCAACTTTCTTGGCGACATCGCGGTACATGATATCGGCCTCGAAGATTTCCTTGAATGGAACGATCGACTTGTCGAGGTCGCCCATTTGTTCGTACACCTCACCGAGGGTATAGAGGACCTCTTTGCGGTTGCCGTCCATCTGGGTCAGCTCCTCGGCCGCGCGCTCCAGCTGTGACGCAGCGAGATCGAACATGCCCTTGCGGGCGAAGAGTTGTCCCATATAGCGTTGGCAATCGAGTCGATGTCTTGGCGACTGTTGGGCCAATTGAAACTCGCGAATTGCCTGATCGTTCTTCTCGGCACGGAAGAGGGCAACACCCAAATCGAACCGCAGATCGAGGTCGTTTGGATATGCCTTGACCTTTTTTTCCAATTCGGCGACGAGCGATTCCATGCTGCTCGCCTCCGCCGCACGCACCCGTGCCTGGAGCTCCTCATCATCGGGATTGAGTTTGAGTTGTTCCCGAAGCTCCTCCATTTCGGCGTGAGCCTTCTTGGCGCGGACATCGGATGCGAGCCTGTCCAGCATTTCATTGGCACCGAGGTACTGACTGATTTGCTGGATGATTTCGAGGGCGTAGTCGAATTCCTTCTTCTGGATCGCGTACTGGACGAGTTTGCGCAGGTTATCCAGGTTATCCGGTGCCTCCTCCAGTTTTTTACGGGCGTCTTCCAGAAGGACCTCGAGGTTATCGGTATCGTGGTGAATCCGACTCTGCTGCTCCAGCACTTTGGATTCCTCGAGGTCTTTGGTTTTATCCCGGAAGGAGCCTTCCTGTTCCCAGCGCCCCTGTTGCATGGTCACGGTGGCGGTCATGTTCTTGACCATCTGTTGGACCTTGACGTCGTTGGGCTTCAGATTGTTGATCTTCTGGAGGCATTCCATAGCACTCTGGGCGTTGTGCACGCCCAGATATGCTTCGCAGAGGCGGGTCAGGATATCGATGTCCTTGGGATCACTCTCATGCGCCATCTCCAGGGCGCTGACGGCCGCCTCTGCGTAGTCCATTCCCAGGGCCGCCTCGGCCAGTGCGAGGAGGGCGGGGGCGTAGTAGGGACAATGCCTCAGGGCCTCTTCTGCTGCATCCAGGGCCTCAACATAGGCACCTTTCTTCAGAAAGCTCTGAGCGCGGCTGGTAGGGGCGCCGCATTTGGCCTTGACCAGAGTCTGCTTCATCTTTCCAAGGCTCTGGTAAATCCTGATATCTGCATTTCGAAGTAGCTTGCGAGCAGTATGGAAGGTCGGTTCCAACTTGAGGGCGGCCTGGAGCATTTCCACAGCATACTCGTCGTTCTGTCGTTCGAATGCGCTTAGGCCTTTCAGGTACAAATCCCGCACCTTGCGAGTAACTTCGTTTTCGCTCTTGACTGCCATGGCGATGAAATGCTCCCAGGAAAATAAGGACAAAACCGGAATTTCGTTCGTCCATGTCTGTGCTCGGTTGAGCGAGCAGCAGATGAATGGACAATCATTGGGTCCCAAAGAATGAATCTTAGAAAGGGTTGGGGTCTGAATCAAACCCTTATTCTGAATTAGCCTTCGGTGTCAGGCGGACATGGACGTCGCTTCCCTCCACCCTTGTTTCAAACACATCGGCTTTCAAATCCGCCACGGTATCGCAAGCACCGGTGCGCAGGTCGAAGCCCCAAAGGTGAATCGGGCAATAGACAATGCCTCGTTTGCAGCTTCCGGCACCGAGTGCGCCGCCTGCATGAGGACAGACGTTGTCGATGGCAAGGATTTCTTCGCCATCCCGAAAAATCGCGATTTCTCGAAGTCCAACCTGGACGATCTTGGCCGATCTGCGCGGGATTTCTCCGACCGTCGCGACTTTTACGAAGTCATCCATGGGTGTGCTCCTTCGACGGCGGTATCAGGGACCTCACGTCCAATTTTGTTGGGCATGCTGTCGGCTTCACAAGATCCGCGTCCAGCAATCCCGAATCATGATGAATGGCTCCATCTCGAACATGTTGAGCACATTGGAGCATACGGAGTTGACGAATTTAGTCTCGTTGCCCACGGTGACAATGGAGATTTCGGCCGACTTCCAGACGTCATTGAGTCCTGTCTCGGCCACGGAGATGTTGAAGCGATTTCGGGCCCTTTCGATCAGGCTTTTCAGGATTCGCCGTTTCTCCTTGAGACTGTTCGCGTCCGGGATGGAGATTTCCAGGTAGACGACACCGATGACCATGGCTGGACCGGGGGGTTCAATGCGTTTGGAGGTAAATGCATCCGGCTCTGCGGATCACATGCCGGGGTTGTTGATGGGCAGACCACGTTCCTGAATGATCTGAACCATATCATTGCGTACTTGGTTGCCCCACCAGGCCGAGACGTATGTGAGTGCTGCGATGGTGCCGATAAAGACCAGGGGCCGAATCGGGCTGCGCTTGGAAGCGTTGCTCTGTTTAGGCATTGCGATCTTCTCTCCGGAATGGTTCGGGTTCGTCTTGAATCTTGGAATCGATGGCAGGGTTGATCCCGTTCGTATGAGTATAGTCCAAAGGTCAGGCGCGAGCTAGAGGCCATCCGAAAAGGTATCCGCTGGTTCCCAACCAGGCTTTCCCATCCGGATCCGGAGAGTCTCCCGCAGAGGGCGCGGTGGCGTTTTCAACCTGCCGATGGGGGTGGGTAGTATCCATGCTCTGCACCTACCTTTTTGGGGGAATTAGATATACCGTTTTCAGCAGACTGAAAAGGGGCAAGCGCGATCACCTGCACACTCTGGTTGTGTTGACCCTCGTCTTCCTTCTACTCATCCTCCTACTCGTACTCGCACTCGCACTCGCAACTTCTCGTGCTCGAGTTCCATTCCCATCCTCGTGTACGGGAACCTGTACCGCTTCGCTGTGTACGATTACGTTTCTGGAAGCAAATCCCTGAGGTATTTGAAAGGTTTCTTGATCCCAAGGAGTCTCGGCGAAAAATGGGGAGATGTCACAGGTTAAGGATGTTTCTCAGCCAGGGTGCCCAGGATGTGCCCCTGAATCGTCGCCCCGCACTAATTCGCGAGTAGCGCTGCGTTCTCTCCGGTGTTCGATTGGGGTGATCTTCCCGGTTGAATGGCAAGGGGCGCGGCCTGAAACCGGTGCCGTTCGGGTGTTTGACCCTTCATTCATGGCGTGGGAGATTGGCCATAAGGGTTGTTCCACAACAATCCGTGGGAGGAGGTTACAATGCATCATCCTCGCCAGGCCAGGGACATCATGATTACCCGGCTCGTGACGCTCACGCCCCAAACGGATGTCCTGGATGGGATCGGAATCCTTTTGCGCAACAATGTCTCCGGCGCCCCTGTGCTTGGGGCGGATCGGGACTATCTTGGAGTCTTCTCCGAGAAGTCGAGTCTGCAGGTCTACCTTGAGCTGACCTCCAAGGCCTTAGAGCGGAGCACGACCGAGCGTTTACCGCACGTGAGTGATTTCATGGCCCGCAGGCTGGTCACCCTGACTCCGGATATGGATGCGCTCAAGGCGGTTGGACTTCTGCTTCGCAATCACATTTCCGGTGCGCCGGTCAAGGATGCCACGGGTCGATACGTCGGAGTCTTCTCCGAAAAGACCAGCATGAAGGCGATCTTGGACGGAGCTTACGATCGAGTCCCCGCGTGTTCGGTGGATGCCTACACGGATCGTGATCCCGCGCGCCTCATCTCTCCCCAGGCGACCCTCCTGGACGTCATTCGGCTCTTTATGAAGACCCACTTCCGCCGGCTCCCGGTGGTGAGCGAGGGGTACATCCTTGGGCAGGTCAGCCGCAGGGATGTCTTACGCGCTGCGGACCGATATGTGGCCGAAGCCTTCGCAGACCAGATTCCAGCGGTCCAGGGGATCGGCCTGCTACAATCCGAACGCGTCGAGGGGCCATCCCCATCGGCGCTCACGGTCGAAAGATTCATGGATCGTTCGGCCCAAACGACCGCTCCGGACACAGACCTTTTGGCCATCGCCATGATTTTTGCGCACTCCCCGTTTCGTCGTTTACCGGTCATTGACGGGGAGGGACGCCTGATGGGCCAGGTCAGCCGGCGCGATCTGTTACAAGCGATTCACGAAATGGTACGAAAGACGGAGGGTCCGCATCAGGTGTTGTTGTATCTCAGCTCGGTCCATGATCCGGCCAAGGAGGGGAACCTCCCGATCGAGGCGTGATTCGATTACGCTATGGGTGCGGGTGGGATCATTCGTGGCCGAACGGATGCCATGCCAGGATTTCGAACAGTTCGTCTTCGACATGGTAGTCTCGGCCCATGACGAAGGAGAGGTTGGCTGAGGAGCGCAGGTCGTCCTCGAGGTCGAGTGCATCGTAATCGGTCGGATGGCCTTGCGCTCTGATCTTTCTCAATTGGATTTCTTCCAGGTGCTCGATAAAGAGGGCAAAGGGGCCGTCGCCGTCGGGATCGAAAACTGGAAGGCCGAAGAGGTGTTCCGGTTTTGCGGGCTTCCCGGGTCGGACTGCGACCAGCTGCAAACGGGTATCAGGGAGTTCCTGATGCGTGGAGAACTCCTGGATGGCGGCGCGCAGGATTGCCTCATCGAATCCGTACTCGGAGTATTCTGTTTTCAGGAGTTCTTTGAGGCGGCGGTATG
Source organism: uncultured Verrucomicrobiota bacterium (assembly GCA_937875495.1). Lineage (GTDB taxonomy): Bacteria > Verrucomicrobiota > CALLYA01 > CALLYA01 > CALLYA01 > CALLYA01. The sequence continues at coordinate 338 of CALLYA010000171.1, read as the reverse complement.
CTTCGGGGCAGATCAGGGAAATGGGCTCATGCGGCGGCCAGGGGACTGTCGCCGAGGCTTGATCGAGCCAAAACTTCCCTTCCTCAGACTCCAGGACGATGATCCATTCGATCGCGGGTATAGCTTCCATAGTGAACGTCTTTGTATCGAGCGGGGCCTCTGCGGACCAATTCCGGATGCGTTGCCACCCACTAATACAGGAAAGCGACGAAACTTCCAGTCGCAGTGGGGGCAGGATGCGGTCATCCGATTGGGCAGCTGATTTCCAAGCCTGACCTTCCCATCCGGATGGGGAGAACTCGCGCAGAGGCGCAGAGGCGCAGAGGGGGAATGGGGAG
>CALLYA010000170.1 GCA_937875495.1 uncultured Verrucomicrobiota bacterium | reverse complement strand
ACCTGGGTTGCTTTCAGATAGGAAAGGACTTGTGCCTCTGTGATCTCGGTGATCTCTGGGGCAGGAATCGGTCCCGATTTCGATTTCGATTTCGACACAGACAATGATCATGACTGATCGGACTGATCGGCAACCATTGGCTGGAGGCGACGGCTGAAGGAGCGCGTCTTTTCGGACGGGCTCGAGCAATTTGTGGTGGGCTCAGAGGGAAGGGTGGTTTGGCGTGGGGGGGGTGTGGTCGGCCCGAAACGCGTTCAAATCAAATCGTTCGACGGTTGGACAAAGGCAGCTCTTTGGGCCTTAATACAGACTTTGCAAACGGGCGGAGACACGAGTGGTGAGACAGAGGAGATTGCAGACGGGAGGTCTGGCGATGCCCAGGGCTAGAGGGGGTGGACCAATGATTTCCAGTGGAGCTACGGATGAACTGATGGTGGTTTCCGGGACGGCGCATCCCGCCTTATCCGCAGCCATCGTCGAGGCGTTGGGTGTGAAGCCGGGAAGGGTTCACATCCGTCGGTTTCCGGGCGGGGAAATATTTGTTCGATATGAGGAAAATGTCCGTGGGCGTGACCTTTTTATCGTCCAGCCGACCTGCTCGCCACCGAACGAGCATCTGATGGAATTGCTGGTGATGATCGATGCCGCACGTCGTGCCTCGGCCGACCGTATTACGGCGGTGATGCCGTATTTCGGTTATGCGCGGCAGGATCGAAAGGACCAGCCGCGGGTGCCGATCACGGCGAAGCTCGTGGCGAATCTGCTGATCGCGGCGGGGGCGGACCGGATTCTCTGCATTGACTTGCATGCGCAACAGATCCAGGGGTTTTTCGACATCCCGGTGGATCATCTGTATGCCGCTCCGGAGATCGTGAAATATTTACGTTCCATGGAGCTGGGTCCGCTCACCGTGGTCTCTCCGGATCCGGGCGGGTTGAAGATGGCCCATGCCTATTCGATGATGCTGCATGCCGGACTGGCGATTGTCGGGAAGCGTCGGATCGATGATCAGGATGTCGAGGCGATGCAATTGGTGGGCGACGTTTCCGGCCGCAACGTGGTGATTGTCGATGACATGACCTCGACGGCCGGTACGCTCTGTTCGGCGGCAGCGCTGATCAAGCGAAACGGTGCGGAAAAGATTGTCGCGGCGATCAGCCACTGCATGTTGACGGATTTGGGCGTGGAGCGACTACGGTCGAGTGCGATCGATTTAGTCGTGACGACGGACACGACGCCGGTGTCGATTCCGAAGGGGCTGAACATGGAGGTCCTGACGGTATCGAATCTCTTGGCGAAAGCGATTTTACGGATCCACAAGGCGGAATCGGTTTCATCCTTGTTTGACATCCCGCCCAGGTAAACGAGATTGGGCGATTCATGCCTCTGTGACAACCAGGCGATTTCGGGGCTGCACCGAATGATTTGAGGGATAGGACCAATGTCATCCAAAGCTTTGCTGAAGGCACAATCTAGACAGGAATCGGGGAGTGGGGTTGCGCGTCGACTCCGATCCGCCGGAAAGGTACCCGGGGTCATCTACGGGGCCAATCGGGAGCCTCAGATGCTCCAGTTGGACAAGTCGGAATTGAGTCAGCTCTTCCGTCACCACACCTCGGACCAGGTCCTGGTGGATGTGGCGATTGACGACCGGCCGGCTGTGACCGCGGTGCTGAAAGAGGTTCAGCGCCATCCTTATCGTCCGCTCTTTGTGCACGTCGACCTGCACGAGGTCTCCATGACGGAGGTCCTGCGCGCGACGGTTCAGGTAACGGCGGTAGGGACTCCGGTTGGGGTCACCACTCAGGGCGGGATTCTGGAGCAGCCGCTCTTCGAGATTGAGATCGAGTGCCAGGCACAGGCGTTGCCGGAGTCGTTTCCGGTGGATGTGTCAGGGCTCTCGATTGGAGACACTCTTGCGGTTGCCGACTTGAAGGTTTCGGATGAGATCCGGATCCTGACGGAGCCGGAGATTGCGTTGTTTCATGTGGTTGCACCGCGTAAGGTTGCCGAGGCTGAAGAGGCCGAGGGGGCTGAGGCGGGCACGGCCACGGACGCGCAATAGCATCGCGATCGAATGGGATGTAGTGCATGGGTTTGGCTTCCCGGATGATGGCATAAATCGATTGGTTGCGGGCGGCAGTGATGGGAATTTGGAGTCTGTTTCGAACGAAGCGGCCCGAGCGATTGGTGATCGGTTTGGGCAACCCGGGGAGTCGGTATGCTGCGACGCGGCACAACATCGGCTGGGGGGTTGTCGACCGGCTGGCAGACGGGAAGGGATTGAGAAAGATTTGGGGATGCCCGGGCCATGGTTGCAGGTTAGAGGTGGTCGATGAAGCGGGCTTGAATCGGCAGACGATTCTTCTGGTCAAACCGTCTACTTTCATGAATAATAGTGGTTTGGCTGTGGAAATCCTATCTCGCCGTTTCAAACTTGCTCCGGAGCGGATCTTGATCCTTCTGGACGATGTGGATTTGGAGCCTGGGCGGATTCGCCTGCGATCATCGGGTGGATCGGCTGGGCACCGGGGGATGTCGTCGGTGATGGAGTATCTCGGGACGGAGCAGGTGCCGAGGCTGCGGCTGGGTGTGGGGCGTCCTGCGCCGGGGCAGTCGATGGTGGAGCATGTACTGAGCCCGTTTGAGTCGGTGGACACAGCGGCAATCGAAGCAATGCTCAGCCGGGCGGTCGAAGCGGTGAACGCTTGGTGCTGGCTTGAGATGGACCGCGCCATGAATCTGGTGAATACGCCGGCCTCGGCATCGGGCGCGATGGAGCGGCAAGCGATCTAGAGAACGATTGGGAAGGACCTACAGGCAATGACGACGATGACCACAAGTCGGACCTACGACGCGGTTTTCATTCTCCCGGGTAGTCTGGCGGAGGATGATCTGCAGAAGTTGGTCCAGCAGATCAGGAAGACCGTGGAAGATTTTGGCGGAAGCATCAACCGGGAAGAGAGTCTCGGGGTGCGTGAGTTTGAGCGGCCGTTGCAGAACAGCAAGGAACGGACGGGGTATTATCTTCGTCTGAACTGCACGGGTCCTGCTGACCTCGACGCCAAGGTGCGCAATCGTTTTCGTTTGCGCGAGGATGTGATCCGGATGATGCTGACGCAAGCGCCGGTTCGCACCGAGGCGGTCGAAGCAGAGGAAGTCTCAGAAGAGGCTGCGTCCACCGATGTTCCGCAACCTGCTGCGGCAGTGGAGCCGGCAGGGGATGCCGGCTTGGAAGGAAGTCCGTCGGCCGATGCAGCCGAGGAGTCCAAGCAAGATGGCGTCACTGAATAAAGTTTTTTTGATTGGTAATCTCACCCGCGACCCCGAGCTACGGCGGACGCCGAGTGGTTCGGTCGTCACGGAGATCGGGCTGGCGGTCAATCGGACCTTCACCACAGCTAGTGGAGAGACCCGTGATGACACGGCCTTTCTGGACATCGTGGTCTGGGGGCGTCAGGCGGAGACCTGTGCACAGTACCTGCAAAAGGGGGCGCCGCTCCTGGTCGAGGGGCGACTGCAGTACGACTCCTGGGAGGATCAGCAGTCCGGGCAGAAGCGCAGTCGGATCCGTGTGGTGGCAGAGAGGACCCAATTCTTAGGCCGTCCTCGCGGCTCGGAGTACCAGGATGTCGGAGGCCCGGAGTCCCGTCATTCGGTCAGCGAAGGTGGGCCGATGGACGAGCCCCGGGATTCGGCTGTGGAGACAGGATATCGTGGGCAGCCGACCCCCGCGCCTTATCCGAGACGGCAATCCCCGCAGGATTCGGGGCAGGCGCCGATGGTAGGGCCTGATGACGTGGTCAGCGAGGAAGAAGACAACATACCGTTTTGATCAGAGTGAGTGCCCGGGTGTGGTCAGAGGCTCACGCGGGCGAGCAACGAGGGAGTGGGAAGAGACATGGCGGAATTTAATCGTCGATCCAATCGCGGAGCTGCAATTGTGCGCTCCAAATCCTGCAAATTTCTTGAGGGTGTGGACCCGGTCGAGTATACGGACACCGATTTGCTGCGGCGTTTTGTGACTGAGCGTGGCAAGATATTGCCTTCGCGGATCACGGGAACCAGCGCACGGCAACAGCGGGAGATCACGCGTGCGATCAAGCGGGCCCGAACCATGGGGCTGCTTCCCTGAGGGAGTCTTCGGGGAGCGTTGCAAATTTTAACCGGCTATGCCGCCGAGGTTTCGGGGTAACTGTCTGCGCAGCATGCAGCATGAGGTAAACAGATGGCGAAAGAAGTAATCCTGCTCAAAGGTGTCGAGGGTCTTGGGCGCGAAGGGGACTTGGTAGAAGTGAGCAGCGGATTTGCCCGCAACTTCCTACTCCCACAGGGTGTTGCTATGGAAGCGACCGCGTCGGCCAGGCGTCAAATCGAGCATCTCCGCAAGGAGCGTGAAGAGCGCGAGCGACAGGCCAAGATGGCGGCTTCAGAGCTGGCGAATCGCATGAATTCGATCAGTCTGACGATCCAGGCGGAGGCCGGCGAAGACGGGCAGCTCTACGGCTCGGTATCGGCTGTGGACATCCTTGCGCATCTGGCCAAGGAGGAGATGGACATTCAGATCGAGCGTAAGCAGATCCTCCTGGATGCGCCCATCAAGGAGTTGGGGACATACATCGTCGAGGTCAGGCTGCATCCCGAGGTGATTGGACAGCTGAAGGTGTGGGTCACCGCTGGGAAATAATCTGGATACACGTGCCGACGGTATGTTCCGGCCGGGCGCGCGGGCATGCGGTTGATTGATGCAGACGGGCCCGAGCGGGGGATCGAGCCATGACCACACTACCTTCCGACGGTCCTCAAGGGGATCACAGGTCGAAGAGGGCCGGGAGCCAAGCCCGGTCCTCTTATTTTTCGGGTGAAAAGTCCCGTCCCGATGGTGCTGAGGTTGGGGGGGGCAGGCTGTTGCAGAGGAGTGCTCCGCACAGCGAGGAGGCTGAGCGTGGTGTGCTCGCCTCGATTCTGCACGATCCGGACCTGACGCTTCCGGACTGTATCGACGCATTGTCCGCGGACGCGTTTCATCGGCCGGCCTATCGGGTTGTGTATGAGACCCTGGTCGAAATGTACGACCGGCACGAGATCGAGATCGACATCATCACGCTCGTGGAGCGTCTCCGTTCCTTGAACCGGCTCGAGATCGCGGGTGGTCCGGAAGAGGTGTCGGACCTCCCCCGGTCGGTCCCGACGGCGGCGAACCTGCCCCACTACATCAAGATCCTGAATGATCTGTATAAGGTGCGCCGACTCATTCGTGTCTCGACGGACATTGTCCAGCGCTGTTACGAGCCGATTGACGACGTCCGACTCCTCTTGGACGAGGCCGAGTCGGACATCTTCTCTCTGGTTGAGAGCGACGAGTCCAAGGGTCTGAGTCCGATCAAGAACGCCGTCAAGGAAGCGATTCTCAACATCGAGAAGCTCTTTGACAGGCGTGGTGAGTTTGAGGGCATCCCGACCGGGTTCACCCACCTCGACAAATTGACCGGCGGGTTTTTGCCGGGGCAAATGATCGTGTTGGCCGCGCGTCCTTCTGTAGGAAAGACCTCCCTGGCCATGAACATGGTGGAAAACATGGCGTTGGACCATGGGATTCCCGTGGCGGTGTTCAGTCTGGAAATGAGCCGTGAACAGCTGGCCCGTCGGCTTCTCTGTTCCCGAGCCGGGGTCAATCTCAAGGCGGTCCGTGACGGCTTCATCGGGAAGAAGGATTTTTTGTTTCTGGCCGAGGCGGCGAACGAGTTTTCAGAGGCCCCCATCTTCATCGACGACACGCCTGCGCTGACGATTATGGAGCTGCGTGCCCGCTCGCGCCGGTTGGCTCAGAAGCACAAGGTCGGGATGGTGGTGATTGACTACCTGCAGTTGTTGCGGGCGGAGGGCCGCAAGATCGAGAGCCGCCAGCAGGAGATTGCCACCATCAGCAGTGGTATCAAGGCCTTGGCCAAGGAGCTGGAGGTGCCGATCCTGGTTCTGAGTCAGCTCAACCGAGAGGTGGAGCGAAGAGGTGAAGACGCAACTCCTCGTTTATCGGACTTGCGCGAGTCCGGGTCTATCGAGCAAGATGCGGACGTGGTCGCCTTGCTTGTCCGCAGGGTGACCGCGCCGGAGCCCAACCAGGAAGACGAACGTCACAAGGCCAAGCTGATCTTGGCGAAACAGCGCAGTGGTCCGACTGGGACGGTCTTATTGACCTTCCGGCTGGAGCTGACCCGCTATGAGAATTTCATTCCGGACGATCGAGGTGCCGAGGGGATGGACCTCCGCTCGGACGTAGACAACGAATCTTGATTCGACCAATGGCCTTAAGGAGCCTGGACGCCATGACTGCACGACAATATCGGTCCGCCGCCCCCTTTGCCTATGCCTGTCTCGTCGGGCTCTTGCTGATTCAAATCCTGACCGTTGAGGGATTTGGGCAGCAGGCCGACGGCACCGGTGTCGGTTCCGCACCGGTCATTGGCGAGGTCCTGATCGATCTGCGCGGATTTCAGACCGTGAGTGAGGAGATCATTCGGGCCAATATCCAGACGCGGCCGGGCTTGGTCTACTCGAGCCGGATGACGCGGGAGGATGTCCGTAACCTCAAAGAGATGGGTTATTTCCGCAACGTTCAAGTCCGGCTTGATCCGACCGAAGATGAAGGCCGGGTACGGGTGATCTTCGTGGTCGAGGGCAATCCCATCATTCGTTCACTCCGGTTTGAGGGAAACAAGAAGTATCGTGCGAAGCGGCTCAAGGAGGAGATGATTACCGATCAGGATCGGGCCTTGAACGAGTACGCCCTGGAGCGTGACAGCACGAAGCTGATCGAGTTTTACCGAGAGCATGGGTTTGACCAGGTACAGGTCTCTTACGAGGTGGAAACGGAGGAGTCGACCGGGGCGTCCTCGGTCACCTTTTTCATCCAGGAGGGTCCGCGTGGGTTCATCCGGCAACTTGCCTTCGAGGGGAACCAAGCCTTTTCGGACCGTGAATTGAAGAAGGCATTCGAAAAGACGAAGATCCGTAGAATTTGGTCCTGGTTGTTTGGGTCCGGCGTCTATTTACCGGATGACTACGAACTCGATGTGGAGCTTTTGAAGGAGTTCTACCAGAACCACGGGTATGTGGATGCTCGGGTGGTGGATACTCGGTTTGAGCGTTTGCGCAATGGTTTGCGCATCGTCACGGTTGTGGAAGAGGGCCGGCAATACCAACTGGGTCAGGTCCAGATCGTGGGCAATCAAGTCTTTGCCCTGGAGGATCTGCAGGCCCAGTTGAAGATGAAGCCTGGGGAGATCTTCGATGTCTCGAAGGTGCGCACCGATGCGGGTGCGGTCGAGGATTACTGTGGAGTTCGTGGATACGCCAATGCGCGGGTGCAGATTGAGCGTGTCCCCGAGGATGACCAGAAGACGATATCGGTGATCTTCCATCTCACGGAGGGGATCCAGCAGTTTGTGCGCGAGATCCGGATTGCGGGCAACGACCGGACCAAGGACAAGGTGATTCGCCGGGAGGTCTTGCTGAACCCGGGGGAGGTCCTCAACAGCGTCAAGGTGCGGACGAGTCAGCAGCGCCTGCGCAACCTCGGCTATTTTGACCAGGTTCGGATGATTCCGCAGGAAACGGATGCCGAGCAGTATCGCGATCTGGTTGTTGAGGTTGAGGAGGGGCGCACCGGTGAGTTTATGGTTGGGGTCGGGGCGAGTTCCGACGAGGAGATCCTTGGGTTCATGGAACTGAGGCAAAACAACTTTGACATCGCCAAGCCTCCCACCTTCATGGGCGCCGGACAGAAGATGCGGTTACGAGCCCAGGTCGGGACCCGTCGACAGGACTATCTGATCAGTTTTACGGAACCATGGTTCTTGGACAGGCGTCTCTCTCTGGGTACCGATTTGTATCGGCGTGACTACAACTATGTGGGCGCGGATTACGATGAGACGCGCACGGGCGCGGCGATCCGGCTGCGTTGGCCGTTGCCGTTCATCGACAACTTTACGAGTGCGCGGGTGACCTATCGTCTGGAGGACGTTGAGATTCACGACGTCGATGACGATGCCAGCGAACTGATCAAGCAGGAGGAGGGCAGGCGGACCGCCAGCTCTGTCACGCTCGATCTGACGCGCGATTCCCGGGACTCCTACCGCCGTCCCACGAGTGGGAATCGAACGGTTCTTTCAGGGACGGTGATGGGCGGTGCCCTGGCGGGTGACACGGACCTGTATCGGCCTGAGATTGAGACGGGGCATTACCACAAGTTGCCATGGATGGATCACGTCCTTCATCTCCGGGGGCGGGTCGGCTCGATGGAGCCCTATGGCGACAGTGAGCGGGTCCCGATCTTTGAACGGTATTTCCTTGGGGGCAGCAACAACCTGCGTGGGTTCAAGTATCGTCATGCCTCGCCCAGGGATGAGAACGGCGACCCGATCGGGGGCAATTCGGTCTGGTTTGGGAGTGTGGAATATTTGGTACCGGTGATTGACCAGATCTGGCTCGCTACGTTTTACGACATCGGGCAGGTCAACACCGATTCGTGGGAATGGGCGACGGACAACTACAACGCGGGTGCGGGGATCGGGCTCAGGCTGTTCATTCCGCCGCTGGGATCGATCAACCTCGACTATGCCTGGCCGGTGTCGAAGGATGATTACCCCGAGCCATCGACGCGAAACTTCCATTTCAATTTCGGGTATATCTTCTAGGATCTGACCCGCCGACCTGGGCAATCGACGGTGGAATTTGAATGATGGCAATGGAGTTAAGAAGGGCAGAGGTTGAGATATGAGGCACAGGGAAACAGGCCGAGCTTGGGCGATATTAGGGGTGTTCGCGCTCTTGAGTTGGGCGACGGTCGCATCGGCGGTCCAGGTTCAGCTGGCGTTCGTCGATTTCGAAGAGGTCTTCAGCAACTACTGGAAGACGAAGCAGGCGGACCGTAGTTTGCAACTGAGCAGCGAGGCCTACAAGCAGGAACGGGAGACGCTGTTGGCGGAGTTCAAGCAGACCAACGAGTCGCTCAACACCCTTCGGGAAGCGGCCAGTGATCCGACCTTGGGCGAGCAGGCACGTGCGGAAAAGGCGGATGCCGCGATTGCGACCCTGGAAGAGCTCAATGCATTACAGGATCGCATCAACACGTTCGACCAGGAGCAGCAATCACAGCTGGACCGCCAGAAGCAGAGGATGCGTACGGCCATTCTCAAGGACATCATCGAGGCTCTGGAACGGGTCGGCCGAACGGAGGGCTACACGGCGATCTTTGACAGTTCTGGGTTCAGTTTCAATGGTCTACCGGTTGTGGTGTTCAGCGACCCACGCAACGACATCACCCGTTCGGTGATCGAGCTGTTGAATCTGGGTGGGCCTTCGGAGGAATGATTTCACGCGGGGAAAGGGGCTATCCTGATCTGCCGCTGCGGACCACCCGAGCATGGTTGGGTGGAGCGGGGAAGCATGGGGGAGGTGGGAAACGATGAATGACTTAGTACCGGTCCGGGTCAAGGGTGCGATTCCCACCACGAGCGGTTGCGCCGTCTTTTTGGGTGACGAAGAAAAATCGTTCGTTATTTACGTCGACGAGCAGGTGGGCGGCGCGATCACCCGTATCTTGCATAAGCGTGCGTACCCACGCCCTCTAACGCACGAGCTGATCCAGAATATCTTTCTCGGATTTGGCGTGAGCGTTCAGCGTGTGGTGATCAACGACTTGCAGGAAAGCACGTTTTACGCAAGGCTGATCCTTAGACTGGAAAACGAATTGGGGCAGAAACTGGTCGAACTGGATGCACGCCCCAGTGATTCGATAGCACTGGCCTTACAGGATCAGGCGGAGATACTGGTGGCGCGGCATGTTTACGACGCGGTTGAAGACATGTCCTGGTTGCTGGAGGAGCAGGATCCCGACGAAGAAGGTGAGGCCGATTAAAATATTTGGAAGGGGATAATGCTTAGATTCGAGCATGCTCCAAAGGGAGAATGGCAGGACGTTTCGCAGGAGGACTGGCAAGATTGGCGTTGGCAGCTGAAGCATCGGCTGACCCGCCTGACGGACCTTGAGGGCAGGATTGAGTTGTCGGAAGACGAGCGCAAGGGTGCGTTGCTTGCGCAGACCCGACTCGCGATGGCGATCACGCCCTATTTTTTTAATCTCATCGACAAGAACGACCCCGAGTGTCCGATTCGGCGGCAGGTGATACCGCGGATTCAGGAGTTGGAGCGTGCCCCGCACGAGCTGGACGATCCGTGCGGTGAGGATGCGCACTCACCGGTACCCGGGTTGGTGCATCGCTATCCCGACCGGGTTTTGTTACTGGTGACCGACCGATGTGCGGCGTATTGCCGTTACTGTACGCGCAGTCGGATGGTGAGTGGGAACGACGAAGGCGGTGTCTTCCGGCCGCAGGTCGACCAGGCATTGGATTACATCCGCGCGCATCCTGAGATTCGGGATGTCTTGATCAGTGGAGGGGATCCGCTGCTGTGGACGGATGCCAAATTGGATCGACTGCTTGGGCGGCTTCGCGAGATCGAGCACGTTCAATTTGTGCGGATTGGTTCAAGGATCCCTGTGTTTCTGCCTCAGCGGATCACCCCTGGCCTGGTTGATGTGTTGCGGAAGCACCATCCGTTTTGGCTCAGCATTCACATGAATCACCCCATGGAAGCCACGGCTGAAGTCAAGGAGGCCTGCGGGCGTCTGGCGGACGCCGGCATTCCGATCGGAAACCAGACGGTCCTTTTGCGGGGTGTGAACGATCAGCTGCCGGTGATGCGGGAATTGCTGCATCGTTTGCTCGCAATGCGGGTTCGACCCTACTATATTTATCAGTGCGACCCGATCCGCGGCACCGCGCATCTCAAGACCACGGTCCAGGCGGGGATTGAGCTGATGCAAGGGCTGCGTGGGCACACCTCCGGATATGCGGTCCCGAACTACGTGATCGACGCGCCGGGCGGGGGTGGCAAGATACCGATCAATCCTCAGTATGTGGAGGAGCTCACTGAGGAGCGGGTGGTCTTGCGCAATTACGAAGGCCGGATTTTCACCTACGAGCAGGGGCAGGCGGTGACCTGAATCCGAATTCCCTTAGAGAAGGGGAGTCCGGAGATGCCTGTGTTTGACTTTCTTACGATCCTGGAGAAATTTTGCTCTCTTCGGCTCAGGGGTATCTCCCCCCCGAAGAGAGCGGCGTGGCCAATGGCGAATTGAGGCAGAATCTTATGGCAGCAAAAATACGATTGATGCGAACGGGCGCGAAGAACCGCCCCTGTTATCGGATTGTGGTGACTCACGGAGCGAGCCCGCGAGACGGACGTTTTATCGAGGCGCTGGGCAGTTACGATCCAAAGCAGAAAGACTCCGAGAACTTCACGATGGACCTGGAGCGTGCGGAATATTGGCTTGGCGTGGGTGCGCAGCCGTCCGAAACGGTCAAGAGTCTGATCAAGGCCGCGCGCAAAGGCGCTGGCAAGGCCAAGGGCGAGCCGCTGGACGGCAAGACCACGCATGTGCCAGGCGAGCGACGCCGCAAGCGTGTCGAAGTAGCCGTCGCCGGGGCTGATGGCGCTGGGGAGTGATCGGTTTTCGTGACTCGATTGATGAGGCCGTAACGCACACGGTGGCACCGTTCCCGAGGGGTATGGCTGGAGACATCATGCAGGAATTTATTCAGTTTGTGGTCGAGGCGCTCGTTGATCACCCCGAGGAAGTTGTCATCGAAGGATTTCGAGAGGATGGCGGGGTCGTCTACGAGCTCCAGTGCCATCCTGACGATGTGGGAAAGGTGATAGGGCGCAACGGGCGTACGATTACGGCCATCAGGACCTTGATCTCTAACGCCGCCGCAGGAAAAGGGCAATCCAGGGTCTCCCTGGAAATCGTGGAGTGACGGCCCGGCAGGGTGTTTCGCTGCGATGCCAAAGAAGGCGGGGCGATGAGGATTGATTTTCTGACGATTTTTCCGCAGATGCTGCAGAGTGCATTGGCGGAAAGCATTCTGGGAATCGCGCAGCGCAAGGGGCTGGTGCGTATTCGCCTGGTCAACCTCAGGGATTTCACGCACGATCGAAGACGGACCGTGGACGATCGCCCCTATGGCGGCGGACCTGGGATGGTCTTACGGCCCGAACCGATCTTTGAGGCGGTGGAGCTCTTGAGGGGGCCGGGCAGTCTGGTGATCCTCATGACCCCCCAGGGGCGGACCTTTCGACAATCGGAGGCTCGGCGCCTGGCCTTGTGCGAGCATTTGATCCTGATTTGTGGAGCATACGAAGGAATCGACGAGAGGGTGCGGAACGGGCTGGTTGACGAGGAGCTCTCAATCGGCGATTACGTCCTGACCAACGGAAGCTTGGCCGCTCTTGTGGTGGTCGACGCCGTCACCCGGCTGGTGCCGGGAGTCTTGGGCGACTGCACCTCGGTCGACGAGGAATCATTTTCTACTGGACTGCTGGAGTACCCTCAGTATACCCGCCCCGCTGATTTCCGGGGGATGGCGGTACCGGAGGTGCTGAGGCAGGGGCATCATGGCGAAATAGCCCGCTGGCGACAGGACGTTTCCCGTGAGCGTACACGGGCTCGCCGGCCGGATTTATGGGCGGACCAAACGGACGTTTTGGGAGATTGAACAATGAGTCAGGCAATCATGGACAAGGTGACCAAGGCGCACCTGAAGAGTGACATCCCGAGCTTTTGCGTTGGGGATACGGTTCGTGTCTTCACCCGTATTGTGGAGGGGACCCGGGAGCGTGAACAGCGTTTCGACGGAATCGTGATCGCCCGCAGCGGCGGCGGGATTCAGGAGACCTTCACGGTTCGCCGGATCTCCTATGGTGAGGGGTTGGAGCGGGTATTCCCCCTGCATTCCCCACTCATCTCACGGATCGAAGTCGTGCAACGCGGTGACGTGCGCCGCGCCAAGCTCTACTACCTGCGTGATCGGGTCGGCAAGAAGGCGCGTGTGAAGCAGAAGCGCATGTGAAGCTTGGGGTGACGCGGAGTCGGACTCCGGTCGTTCACTGGCGATTCGTACGAGCAGATTGGGCCGGACCCGAATGGGTTCGGCCTTTTTTTTTGATCGAGGGATACAGCAAGGGGGACGCGGTGGGACCTCAGGCGGGCGGGGAGGATCGATTGCTGCATTGGGAGCGCCACTTCTATCGGCTGGGCGTGCAGCGTGTAGCTGGGGTTGACGAAGCCGGCCGGGGTCCCTTGGCGGGACCGGTAGCGGCGGCTGCGGTGATTCTGCCGCGTGGATCGGACTGGGCTGGAGTCATTGACTCCAAGCAGCTCCGGGAGGCCGAGCGGGAGCGACTCTATGAGGTATTGACCGGCGATCCCGCGGTGGACTGGTCAATCGTGCTGGTGCAGGCGGAGGAGATCGACCGTTTGAACATCCTCGGCGCGACGCATGAGGCGATGCGCCGCGCGTTGGCCGGCCTACGGGTTCAGCCCGACTGCGTCCTGGTGGATGGTCTGCCGGTTCGAGATCTCGGGTATCGGCAACACGCGCTGGTAGGGGGCGATGCGTTAAGCCGGTCCATTGCGGCGGCCAGTATCTTGGCCAAGGTCACTCGGGATCGCTGGATGCAGGATGCGGACCTGCGATTTCCCGGCTACGGGTTCGCGCGGCACAAGGGTTACCCGACCAAGGCACACCTGCAAGCCCTGGCTCATCTAGGCGCCTGCCCGATTCATCGCCGCACGTTTCGGCCTGTCGCCGAGGTCTGTGGGGATCGGCCGGATCAGGGAGAACTCGGTTTCTGATCCCGGAGGCCCCGTCGCAATTGGACAGGGCAACGGATGTCTCGGATTGGGCCTCCCAAGCCGACCTCCCATATGGAAAGCCTCGCGCAGAGGCGCAGAGGCGCCAAGGCCCTTTCGGCTTGGCAAGAGGTCGTC
>CALLYA010000169.1 GCA_937875495.1 uncultured Verrucomicrobiota bacterium | reverse complement strand
GGCAGACCATGGAACCTACCCACCCCCATGGCCAGGTCGAAAACGCCACCGCGCCTCTGCGCCTCTGCGCGAGATTCTCCGGATCCGGTGGGGAAAGCGCCTATCATTTCCGGACGACCTCCAGCTGGAAATCGGGGGCGGGATCTTTATCGGGATCGATGGAATGGACGATTCGGCGTGGATCACAAAACGTTCTCATCCAACCTCCGACCTCGCCTGAGGCCCGCGGGCCTCAGGCTTCCGCCCCCCGACCGGAACCTCACTCCAGGCTGATCGATGGGAGCGCCACCGGTTTGCCCGGAGCGGCCTTCGCCTCCTGCGCAGCCTCCATGAAGGCCAGGATCTCCAGGCTCACCTCATTCGGGAACGGCGGTTCCCCAGTCTTGAAAAACTGGACCAACGCCTCCATCAAGCCCTTGTAGCTGTGGCCGGAAGCGGTGTAGTTGCCCTTCGTCCCAAAAGTCGTGCAGCCATAGCCGTGGTTGCCCTTGCGGGTCCCGCGGAAAGTGCCGATCCGGCCGTCCGACCAGAGGCCGACCACGAAGTCCGTGTCCGGCGTCGTCACACGCGTGACCTCCTTGCAGCCGGAGCCCATTACCGTGTAGAGGATCTCCACGCCGTGAATGCCATACCAGAATAGGTCCGGGTGGTGCGGCTCATAGGCACAGGGAGAATAGGCGTCGCAACCAAGTACATCGCCCACTACGTCCGCCGAGGCTGCCTTCTGGACATCACTCCAAAACCGAAGGCTTGATGCACTGAACCACGGCACGCCCTTGGCCTTCGCTAACCTGGCAATCTCCAGTGCGTCGGCCAGACTCCCGGCCAACGGCTTGTCGATGAACAGCGGCAGCCCAGCCGCAATCACCGGACGCGCCTGCTCGAGGTGCGGCAGGCCGGAGACGCTCTCCAACAGGACCCCGTCCACGTTCTCGCACAGCTCCTCGATCGTGTCGTAGATCCTCACCCCCCAGCGGTCCTGCAATTGTTGCGTGTAGCCTTCAACCCGGCTGATGCTCGACTCGATCTCAGGACTGCCGCCCTTGAAACCCGCAACCACCTTGCATCCCGGCACGTGATCCGGATGATCCGGGTCGTTCAGCATGTTCGTGAACGCAATCACGTGCGAGGTGTCCAGGCCAATCAGCCCGAGGCGAAACACCCCCTCCTCCGCCGCGCGCGAACCCGTCGCCACCCCCGCCAGAAAAAGGCCCACCACCATTACCGTCCATCCATGTCTCAGCATATTCGACGCTCCATTTCCGTAGTGATCTTTATGACACCCCCCGCCGCGCGTCGGCGTCTCCCACACCCCCCCGAGTGCACGCAAACGGCATAGCAAATCACGCGCTCCGATTCAACCACAGGGTTGAAAGTTGGTGTGAGCCCGTCCGTAAAGGCACAATCCTCCAGCCAACCGTTGCCGATCAGTCCGATCTTGCTTCAGCATTGACCTTTTCGGACGACCTCAAGCGCGGAATGCGGCGACGGCTCAGACCCGACCGCTGCGAGCAAGACGCTCCATACGCTTGACCCGAACGTGATGCACCGCCGTGACCGCCAGGTAGTAGACCGGGTAGAATAGGGAGAGGCGGACCCATAAGACCGCCCTCGGGGAATCCGGCTCGAGACACGCCAACAGCAATAGGAGTCCCCACAAAATCCCAAGCAAGATGTTCACCGGTTTCAAAAGCGGGGTCCGGCTCGGATAGACGTAGTGTACAGGCACAAAGACCAGCACGGAGAGGGTCAGAATGAAGGCGAGGTTCACCTGCGCACTGAGCCCGAGAAAATAGAGATAGACCACCAGGATGTTCCAATAAGACGGAAATCCGACAAAGGAGTCATCCGTCTTGGCCACCTCCTGGCAGAAGCCATAACAGCTTGCCAGGACAGGAATGACGGAGAACCATGCATACCCTGCGGGCAGGATCCCGAGCAGCGGTAGACTCAGTGCAGGCAGAAACGCATAGTGTATAAAATCAATAATGTCATCCAGCCTGCGACCGTCGAACCAGGGGACCACCTTCTTCACCTGTACCCGACGCGCGAGGACCCCATCGGTCGCATCCACAAAGCAGGCAGCGCAGAGCGCGATGAAATATCCCCGGACATCGCTACGAAGGAGTGCCCACCCGGAATAGAGCGCTAAGGGGACACCCAACGCGGTGTAGGCGTGTACAGCCCAGGCCGCGGACTTTCGAATCGGGTGATTGATCGGTATGTCCATTCCACTGATACCTGCTGCACGGAACCCGCCAACTCGCGTGGCTCATCCGATTGGAAGGTCCTGCTTCGAGGGCTCAATATCCGGCACCACGGCTCCCCTCCAACCCCGTCCGCCGACCACGGCAGCCAGCCGCGATAAAGGCGATACATACGGGAAAATCAGGCACATGTCCAACCTGTGGCCAGTTCGCACAGGCCCATGGTTCGTGGGAGAGGCCGGAGGTGGGAGGTCGGATGAGAACGTTTTGAACGTGAATGTTCCAGGCCGAATCGTACATTCCATCGATCCCGATTCCGATACCGATACCGACCCCGATTCCCAGATAGAGGTCGTCCGAAAATGGTCGCCGCTTTCCCATCCGGATCCGGAGAATCTCGCGCAGAGGCGCAGAGGCGCGGTGGCGTTTTCGACCTGGCCCTGGGGGTGGGTAGGTTCCATGATCTGCCCCCTACGTTTTGGGGGATATTTTCGGTTATACCGATTCAGTAGACCAAGGCAGTTGTTGAAAACGG
>CALLYA010000168.1 GCA_937875495.1 uncultured Verrucomicrobiota bacterium | reverse complement strand
GCCAGCGAGCGGGCCTGCTCGACAGTCAGTTCTCCGTACAGGCCCAAGGCCGGCTTGCGACGCTCGCCGGCGTTCGTCCGGTACTGGAGCATGAAGACCTTGCGACCGGCCGGCGTGATCTTGCACAGGAAGCCGGGAACAAGTGTGTCACGCAGCTCAATGGGCTGCGCCTGGGGTTGTGCCGCATCGACTGCGGACTTGGTGAGTTTGATCTTGGCCATAGCTGACTCCTTGGAAAGACCCGATTCCAGGAGCCTGTTGGGAGCCAAGCGGTCGGAAGCCGGGTCAAGTTTCGGAAAGCACCGGCATAGGATGAACTCACGTAAGCTATTGATAAACCTGCCACAACGAGCTGTGGCGTAGTCCAGCGAAGTTCGGTGCTGGAGTCATGCTGAAACAAAAAAGGCGCGCTCCTTCATGCGTCACCTCCAGGCCATGGTGGCCGATCCGTCCGATCCGTCCGATCCGTCCGATCATTGTCGAAATCGGAATCGGGATCGATTCCTGTTCTGTATGGCACCTTGCCCTCATACACCGCTGCCGAGTTTTGTCACCATCGCGACCATACGGTTGAGCGATCCGGTTTCTCGCGTCCGAATCCCCTATCCCGCCTCCATTCGATACCGAGGCCGATCGCGACCCCGACCCCGATCTTGCTTCGCCATGGACCTCTTCGGACAGACCCTACCCACCCCATGGCCAAGTCGAAAACGCCGCCGCGCCCTCTGCGCCTCTGCGCGAGGCCATCCGGATGCGGCTTCCTTTCCGGACAACCTCTGGCGATTCCCCGTGGCCATGTCACCAGTCTCTCCCCAAAATGCCCATCCCGATTTGTAGATTCAGACAATCCGTATATCGTTGTTGTTTCCTCTTATACCTTCAGCGAGAACCCGGTAGGAGCCTGGGAATTGCGCCAACCCGCTCGCACTGAGAGGTTTACCATGCAAAATAAACACCTTCTCTCCATCAACGACCTCTCCCGGTCCGAAGTCCAATCCCTGTTCGCCACCGCTCAGGAACTCAAATCCCTGCGAAACAAGCGGATTCCCCATCGCAGACTCGAAGGCCATACCCTGGCCATGATCTTTGAGAAGCCCTCGCTTCGCACCCGCGCGACTTTCGAGATCGGCATATTCCAACTCGGCGGGCAGGCCGTTTATTTCCAGCCACACGATATCCGGCTCGGGGTCCGAGAGACCGTCGCCGATGTGGCACACAACATGGAACGGTGGTTCGATCTCATCATGTGCCGGGTCTTCACCAACCAAACCGTGCGGACCTTGGCCGAGAACAGCAGAGTCCCTGTCATCAACGGATTGTGCGATAAAGAGCATCCATGCCAGGCGCTCACGGACCTGTTCACCATCCAAGAGCATATGGAAACCCTATCAGGCCGCACACTCGCCTTTATCGGGGATGGAAACAACGTCGCCCACTCGCTCATGCTCCTCTGCGCGAAGGTCGGCATGGACTTCAATCTCGCATGCCCACCAGGCTATGAACCGGATCCGGATATCGTCATGCAGGCAGAGTCCATCGCGGCCGCAACCGGATCTCACCTTCGGGTGAGCAATGACCCGGTCGCCATGGCCAAAGGCGCCGACGTCTTATACGCAGATGTCTGGGTCAGTATGGGCCAAGAAGATGAGGCTCAGGATCGACTCAAGATCTTTCAGCCGTACCAAATCAACCAGCAGCTGCTGAATTACGCGCATCCGAATGCACGGGTGATGCACTGCCTGCCCGCACACCGGGGCGAGGAGATCACCGATGAGGTGATCGACGGCAAGCAGTCAATCGTATTCGACCAGGCCGAGAATCGGCTGCACGTGCAAAAGGCCATCATGGTCACCCTTCTGGACGCCTGCCCCTGAGCCATGCACCGCTGTTGTGAATGGGCAACGTCCTTGTCCTGTCAGGCACAGACACCAAAGAGAAGGCAGGAAATCGGGGTCGGGGTCGGGGTCGGTATCGGGATCGGAATCGATGCCTTTGCTGGTTGGCGCATTGTCCTCATGGACCGCTCAAACTTCGCTGCCGAGTT
>CALLYA010000167.1 GCA_937875495.1 uncultured Verrucomicrobiota bacterium | reverse complement strand
TGAAAATGGACCAATTTTCCTGTTTTGAGGTCCGAATAGCGAAAGTCGGGCTAGCATACTGCCGGATCAGTCCGGTGACGTGTCCGCAGTAGTTCGCGTACTCAGTAGCAGCATCGCCCCACATCGGCCACAGCCACGCCAGGTCAGTGTATAGGTGGCGCGTATCTTTCATGTCTTCATGCACCCAACGTTACGGCTGTGGCGTGGGTTTCTTGTCGCCACCAACTGGTAGTTCGAGCTCTATCATTTTGTCGTTCAGAAAGCGACCCGCGGCGTAGTCACTGCCGGTCGTTTGCCACTCCACCAGCAGTTGCTTGGCAATCCCCGCGCTGTTGGTCGGATCCAGTTTGTACATCTCCTGCAGCATCTCGAACTTGCGCACCTGCGCGAGGGCACCATGGAATCGGTAGTGCGGCGAGTGATGGACGCCTGGAGAGAACGTGTTGACGCGGTGCCAATCCTTGACCTCCGCAACGTCCACTTTCTCACCGTTGAGAGCGCGAGACAAGGGGGTCTCCTCCATCCGTTCCGATATCTTCATGAACCACACGCATCGCGAGTAACGCGCTTGACCCGTTTTGATGTTGATGTCCTGATGTTGGCAGTTGATGCCAGACAAGGGGATGAATATCGGCACCAAGAACAGGGCAAGTATCAGTCCCCCGACTAAAACGACGACGATCCACAGTTTCTTCATTCCTTGCTCCAACGTCACTTCTTTGGTGCGGCCTTAAGGACGTCGCCAGCAGAAGATTGTTGGCCTCCTTTGATTTGCACTTCTAAGCAGCGAACCGTCTTTTCGTGCTGAACGGTTGCCATTTTGTAAACGGTGACCCAGTCGTCAATCGAGACTTCCTTCTTGGGGTAGGTGTATTCGATCGTGCCCTGCATATTGTTGTCTGGCCCCATCTTGAAAGACGGATCAGTGAGCATGCAGTTCTGGTTGCCAATCTTCATGTGGATGTATGCACCATTTCCTAACGGGGAGGTGCCGGGTACTGCCGCAAGGTACGGATGACTGGAGTGATCGCCATAGATTCGATTCTCATCTTTGACCTTGCCATCGACAAGTAGTCGATAGTGATCAATGGGTGCGTTCGCAGTAAGTTCCTGAACGGCAACCCAGTTGATCTTCGCAACCAGGGATCCGGGGTCTGTCTTGTCGGCCTTCTCAGTCCCGTAGGTTGCGATACAGCAGAGGACAACAGACACAGTTGCAACTATCATTCCGGCACCTCTCATCTTCATTCTCCTCTTGCCCAATGCGGCGTCCACCGAATGGATTGACGGTAGCAGGCGCAGCCTGCGGACGGCAAGTCAGTATCCTCCGGAAATCGTGCTCTCTTGTACTCCCGCATCCGCTCTACCACAACACCCCTGTCCTCTGACGCCTGGACTCGTCTCCGCTCGGCACTTCTTCATCATTCTTGTAACGAAGCGTTGCCATGAGGAGTAGTTCGCGCAATTCGTCATTCGCTTCTACCATATCCTTAGTCAGCGACCGCGCAACCGAGGCATAGACGGGTCCACCCTCTTGTTTCTCTTCCACCATGATGCTGTACGAAAGGAGCACCTTCTGAATGTCAACGTCTTCTCGCTGGTGGGCCATCAGGGCATCCAGCAAAGGCTTGATCCCTTCTACATCCTTGTCCTGGATCTTCAAACCGGCCAAAAGAGTAAGGGCAGGAACATCCTGACCTTCACTCCATGCGCGCTGGTAGCACCGCTGAGCTTCCTCGTTGGCCGACTTCATGTGGTGCACCTGTCCGAGCGCACGCCATGCGCGTGCATTCTGGGGAGCGATTGTGACCAATTCGTCAAAGATCTTCTGAGCCTTGTCCAGTTTCTTCTCCGCCACGTAGCAGAGGCCAACCAAGTATAGCTGTCCTGCTTCCCAAAGTGTCGGATCTTCTTCGTACGCCTTTATAATCAAATTGTTGACTGCGGAGTTCTCGACGGAAAACGGAACGGTTCCTTGGCCATTCGGCGATGCAATCACCGAGAGCACCCCGGACATTACTGCGAGAAGACAACAGAGAAGAGCCTTGTAGTTCTTCTTGGAAAGCGACTCCCGATGATTCATATGCAACATCCTCCTTTCATTCATTATGTCCAGACCATAACAAATCCAAGCTCCTTCCGAAAGATGGTCAGGACATGACGCTGACTCTCTGCGATCTCCTGAGTCGAGGCCACCCCGGGCTATCTGGTTCTCACGCCGTCCCTCAGTGGCGTCGAGATCTCCGTTGATCCACAGCCCTCAGCCCATTCATAGCCCAAAAAGGGATCTTCAGGACGAAGTCTCGCACGCTTGCAGAAAGGACACGAAAAATTTATTCAAAACCAGACTCCTCGGGGCGGCCGGATGAGTACCCACTGGCCAATTTTAGGCAAAGTTCGACGTGGAATGTACCCCCGGGAAACCGGGAAGCATCAGGAGTATTTGAGACAAAGCCAGACAAAAAATGGTAAAGCCGACAAAAATAAAAAGTAGAAAAAAGTTATGATAAGGTTTGACGGCGGTACGTTAAGAAAATATTCCCAATAGGAAGTTAGTTCATAGATTTCCATACCATCCCCAATCAGTTTCAAATATATCGACCAAATTGAAAACTGGTACAGGACAAAAAGAAAAATCAAAGAAGTGATTTTTACTGTTTTCCAATTCATTCCATTACCTCTTTCGTCAAAACCCTGCGCATTTCCTAATCACCCTTTCTGCAAATGTTTGACAATTGCTTTTATTACCCCATGCGCATTCTTGATAATTTGAAGTATCACTCCAGCTTTCTCTATTTACGCATTCCCAAAATTGATCACAGCTAATTTTCCCTGCAATAAAAATTGGCGCACAATGTACTGTGCTATGATTCGGAAAAGGGTCCCCCCCCACGGAAATGAATATGTATTCCCTTCGGGTTCCTTCAAAAATTCGTGTTCAATGCAAAAGACCCTTTCTCCCACCCAAGGAAAAAATTCCCCCCATGTTAATTTAACAGGATCCTCCGGTTTAATAATTCGGAAGCAACGTTGTCCACATAGCTTTCTTCCCTTACAATAGGTTTCTTGATATTCACAACAACGTGGCACGCACCACGCTTGCCCTATGGTGCCAACAATTCTGCATTGACGTTCACATTCCGTGGTACAATCGAACAACCCGAGCATATCACATATATTGATTCCATTATTGCCAATAAAGCCAACCTGATTAATCCCACCCCACTCCCCAATCGGATCCCGCGTAATCCATCGTCCCAGCCTTGGGCTGTAATACCGGTAACCATAGTAATAGAGTTGTGTTAAGTAGTCAAAGGCCTTGGTGCTAAATCGAAATGGGTTATTGATGGAATCGAATTGGCCGATGG
>CALLYA010000166.1 GCA_937875495.1 uncultured Verrucomicrobiota bacterium | reverse complement strand
GCCGCCTCTTCGCCGTCGGCGTCCACCCTACGGTCCTCCTTCGCCATGCCGTCGCCTTCCATATCCCACACCCCCCACGCCGGACCACCGACTGGGAACACGGCCGCAATATCACCCTCCTCACCGACCGTTCCCGGGCCGCCTACTGCCGGCAAGGACTCGATCAACACCCCCATCCCGATGTCGTCGTCACCCCCCTCTGAGCCGCACGCAGGGGCCGTGTGATTGCGGACGTTGGAGCCTGGAGTCGGAAGCCTGAGGCCACGGCCTCAGGCGAAGTCAGAGGTCGGAGGTCGGAGGTCCGCTGTGGCAGAAGATTTTACTTTGGGAATGTGAACAATCGAGCGTTTGGGCGGTCACGGTGGTGTGAACTTCGGCACATAACATTCCCCGCCAAATCACGCGTTCCCTCGATTCCCTCGATTCCCCATTCTCCCCATCTGCGAAATCTGCGAAATCTGCGGATCTTCTGCAATCATCTGCGGATCTTCTGCAATCATCTGCGGATCACCGCGCGCCATTGCAGTCCGCACTAAAAGATGTCATTGGAATAAAAATCACCTCCCACTGATCGGGCGGGAAACGATCCACTCATTCCGGAGATGCCTCCCCATATGGACACCATTCAGGCCATTCAGAACCGGCGCGCAATCAAGCACTACGATCCCAACCACCGCATGCGCCCCGAGGAAATCGAGCAGCTCCTCTCCCTCGCAATCCTCGCGCCCACCGCATTCAATATTCAAAACTGGCGCCTCCTGCTCGTCGAGGATCCCGAGATTCGCAAGGAGATTCGAGCCGTCGCTTGGGACCAAGCACAGGTCACCGATGCCTCCCTGCTGATCGTGCTCTGCGCCGATCTGAGGGCGTGGGATCGTGATCCCGCACGCTATTGGTGCAATGCACCGCAGGAGGTCCGCGAACTCATGGTCCCCGCCATCCGCCAATACTACGAAAACCGAGAAGACGTCCAGCGCGATGAAGCCATGCGCTCCTCCGGCATCGTCGCACAGACCATCATGCTCGCCGCAAAGGCCATGGGCTACGACTCCTGCCCAATGGACGGCTTCGATTTCGATGCCGTCGCCAAGATCATCAACCTGCCCGAAGACTATGTCATCGCCATGTTCGTTGCGGTCGGGAAGGGAACCAAAGAGGCGTGGCCACGCCCCGGTCAACTCCCCCTCTCGAGCGTGGTCATCAAAAACAAGTTCTAATCAATAAGGAGGCTCGGATGCCACTACCCAAATTACAGTCCGCACTCCTCTTCGCCGCGGCCATCACACTCACCCCCATGGCCGCCACCACCTTCGGGGCGGTCCCCCAACCGCTCGAACTCGGAGCCAATGCCCCGGACTTCAGCCTCCCAGCCACCGACGGCAAAACCTATTCCCTCGCGGATTTCAAGGAGTATAAGCTCCTGGCCGTCATCTTTACCTGTAACCATTGCCCCACCGCACAGGCGTACGAAGACCGAATCCTGAAACTCGTCGAGCAGTATCGTCCCAAAGGCGTCGGGTTCGTCGCGATCTCACCCAACGACCCGCTCGCTGTCCGCCTCGATGAGCTCGGCTATACCGATCTCAACGATAGCTTCGAAGAGATGAAAATCCGGGCCGAGCACAAGAAATTCAATTTCCCCTACCTCTACGACGGCGAGACCCAAAAGATCTCCCGACAATACGGGCCCATCGCCACCCCGCATGTCTTCCTCTTCGATGCCGACCGAAAACTGCGCTTCAGAGGACGCATCGACAGCTCCGAACATATCGATCAGGTCAAGACCCATGAGACCCGCGACGCCATCGAGGCACTCCTCGAAGGACGCGAGGTCGCGGTGGCCACCACCCGTACCTTCGGATGCAGCGTGAAATGGTCCGACTATCGCACCTCAGCTGTGGAGGCAACCAAGCGGTGGGACCAAGAGGGAGCGGAATTGAGCAGCATCGATATCGAGGGCATCAAGGACCTGATCCGCAACGATACCGATCGCTTCAAGCTCATCAATGTCTGGGCGACTTGGTGCGGCCCGTGCGTCGCCGAATTCCCCGAACTGGTGACCATTCACCGGATGTACCGCGGACGGAACTTCGATTTTGTCACCCTCAGCGCCGATACGCCCGATAAGTTTGACCAAGTCCACAAGTTCCTGCAGCAACGCAATGCCTCCGGCACCAACTATATCTATAACTCCCCGGATGTGTACGGCATGCTCGAAGCCGTCGATTCGGAGTGGCCCGGGGCCATCCCGCATACCATCCTGATCAAACCAGGCGGCGGCATCATCTACCGCCACACCGGTATGATCAATCCGCTCGAGCTGCGCAGGGTCATCGCCGATCACATCGGCCGCACCTACTGACCCCTGCCCCCAACCCCAGTCCGACACGCTGGAGGTCGTCCGAAAAGGTCTATGGCGAAGCAAGCTCGGGGTCGGGGTCGGGGTCGGGATCGATTTCGATTTCGATTTCGATTTCGATTTCGATCCGACCGATCCTACCGATCCGACCGATCGGCCACAATTGCCTGGAGGCGACGCCTCCACTAGCTACAGTCCCCTCTCCTAATGC
>CALLYA010000165.1 GCA_937875495.1 uncultured Verrucomicrobiota bacterium | reverse complement strand
ATGGGCGGGGGAGGGCGGGCCTAGAGGTCGATATCGTTCGCCTCCTGTGCACGTTCCATGACGAAGCGGTAGCGTGCGGACGGGTCGCGCCCCATCAATTCATTGACGGCCAAATCGGCCTCGAGTTCGTCCATGATGCAGACCCGCAGGAGGGTCCTGGATGCGGGATCCATCGTGGTTGCCTTGAGCTGTTCGGGGCTCATTTCGCCAAGCCCTTTGAAGCGGGTGACGCCGTCCAGCTTGACCTTGCCTTCGAGCCGGCGAAGGATCTCTGACTTTTCCTCATCATCCCAGGCCCACAGGGTCTGGTTCTTACCGGCCTCGATCCGATAGAGGGGTGGCATCCCGAGATAGACGAACCCGCCTCGCACCAGGTCGGGAAGATAGCGGAAGAAGAAGGTGAGCATGAGGGTGGCGATGTGGTGCCCATCGGAATCGGCGTCGGTCAGGACGATGATCTTGTGGTAGCGCAGGGCTGAGACATCGAAGGTCTTGCCCATGCCGCAGCCGATGGCGGAGAGGATGTCGGAGATTTCCTTATTGTTCAGGATCTTGGAAAGGTTAGCCTGTTCGGTGTTCAGGACCTTTCCTCGGAGTGGGAGGATGGCCTGGAATTTGCGGTTGCGTGCCTGCTTGGCGGATCCACCGGCCGAGTCGCCCTCGACGATGAAGAGTTCGCAATCCGCGGCCTGGGCACTCTCGCAATCGGCGAGCTTGCCCGGCAGGTTGAGGCGGTGTGAGACGACGGACTTGCGCTTAACCTGTGCGACCGCCTCCCGGGATGCGGCCCGGGCGCGGGCGGCGAGGATGGTTCGGGCGACGATGGCACGTGCGATGGAACCGTTGGATTGGAAGTAGGCCTCGAGGGCGGAGCCGACCACCCCGGCCACCTGAGCGGTCACCTCAGGGTTGTTGAGCCGATCTTTGGTCTGCCCCTGGAATTGAGGGTTGGTCAGATAGATGGACAAGATGGCGCAGAGCCCTTCACGAATATCCTCCGCGGCCAAGGTGAGGCCTTTGGGTTGCAGTTCGTGGGTGTCGATAAAATTGCGGACCGCCCGGACGACGCCGGTTTTGAGTCCTTGCTCATGCGTGCCGCCATTGGGCGTGTAGACTCCGTTCGCATAGCAGCGGATGAACTCGCCGGTATCGTCGGTCCACTGGAGTGCGATCTCGATTCGCGGGTCCTCGGCGCGCTCCAGGAAGAAGACGAAATCCTGGGTCGGCTTTTTGCCGCGGTCTTGCACCAGATGAGCCAGAAACTCCTGGATGCCATCCTTGAAGAGGAACGTCTCGGAGCGGCGATTGGCCTTGTCGTGGAAGACGATCTTCAGTCCGCGATGAAGATAGGCCCGCGCCTTGAGCACTTCTCGAATCTCCTGGGGGGCGAATCGACAGGCGCCGAAGATTTCAGGATCCGGGCGAAAGAAGATGCTGGTTCCGGTCTGTTGGCTGTTGCGCAGCTGGGTCATCGGCCCTTCGGGAACGCCCTGACGAAAGCTCTGGCGAAACTCGGCGCCATCGCGCCGGACCTTAGCGATCAGCTCTAGGCTGAGGGCATTGACCACGGAGGCACCAACGCCGTGGAGTCCGCCGGCATGACTGTAGCTCCCGGGGTTGAACTTTCCGCCGGCGTGCAGCGTTGTCAGAATGGTCTCGAGCGCAGGCCGTCCGGAGTCCTTGTGCAGGTCGACAGGGATGCCGCGGCCGTCGTCCGTGATCTCGATTCCGTTGCAGTCCTCATCGAGGACGACCTCGATGGTCGTGGCAAATCCGTTGATGGCCTCGTCGACGGCGTTGTCCAAGATCTCCCAGACCAGGTGGTGCAACCCTTGATTGTCGGTTCCGCCGATGTACATGGCCGGTCGGCGCCGGACCGGTTCGAGTCCTTTCAGGACACTGATATCCTGGGCGGTATAGGTCTTGGACTGGCGGTTTCTGATCTCTTCGTTATTGCTCATCATCGTCTTCGACTTGGTTGGAGGGGACCATACCGGGGAGGGTGGGAACTTCAAGCGGGACGGGGGCGATCGAGGTGAGTCCACCCCTGCGGATGATCGGCAGGCCTTTACCGGCGCGGCTGGTGACGGAGTAGGACTGTGGGCGGATATGCACTTCCCTGCCGCGGGTGGTGACCACGCGCATTCCTTCTTTCGCGTCGTGGGTGGTGACTGAGCCGAGGACGCGGTCTGTGCGATCGAGCTTGATGGCGATGACGCCTCGTCCGGGGCCGTTCAGCAGGGAGACCTCCTCACAGGGGAAGAGGATAACCCTGCCCTGTACCGTAGCGATGATGAGAATATCTTCGGGGGTGACGAGGTGGACATTGACGACCTCTTCCCCCTCGCGAAGTTTGGCGTACTTACGGCCGTTTCGGTTGGACGGCTCGGCATAGAGATGGGGTGCGGAGCGCAGGCTGTAGCCACTGGAGGAGAGGATAAAGAGGTCTGTTCGGTTGGCGCCGTTGGGGTCGAGCTCCTCTTGGGGGATTTCCAGGTCGGGAATGAGACGCGGGTCCATTGCGATCATCCTGACGACCTGTTCGCCGTCGCTGAAGTTGAACAGGCCCTGAATCGGGTTGCCGTGCCCGCGGCTGGCTGGGATATCGGCGATGCGCGCGGTGTAGGCGGTCCCGAAGTTTGTGAAGAATGTGACCGTGCACCGGGTGTTGCCCGCCACGATGGCATCGACCTCGTCTCCTTGGCGCACCCGGATTTTGCTCGGATCGCTGACGCTGCCCATCCGCTTGATCCAGCCGTCTTTGGAGAGGACGACATAGACGTCTTCGTCGACGATGAAGGCCTCTTCATTGTATTCCGGCTCCGGTTCATGCTGAGCGATGACGGTCCGGCGAGGGTTACCGTGGGATTTGGCCACCAGGAGGAGTTCGTCCCGCACGACGTTCCATTTCTTGCGCGGGCTTTCCAGGATGATCTCGATCTTTGCGGCGCGCTGTTGTTTGTCGTGGAGTTCGTCCAGGATCGCCTGGATCTCCATCTTGGCCAGGCGATACAGGCGCAATTCGAGGACAGCGTCCGCCTGGATCGCGTCGATGGCAAAACGCGCTTGCAGCTTGGCGGAGGCGTCGTTGCGGTCATCGGCGGTGCGAATGATTCGAATCGCCTCGTCGAGGTCTCCGAAGATCTTGTGCAGGCCTTCGAGGATATGGATACGTTCCTTGAGCAGGCGCAACTCGTGGCGGAATCGGCGCTCGACGACCTGGTAACGGAAGTCGACGAAATGGAGCAGGATTTGGCGCAGATCCAGCTGTGCGGGAATGCAGGCCTCCTCATCGCCGTCGACGGGGATGAGGCAGGTGAGGTTCACGTTGAAATTGGATTGCAGCGGGGTGTGTTTGTAGATGAAGGCCATGACCGTCTCCGGGCTGGCCTCACGTTTAAGCTCCAGGACGATGCGGATTTCTGTGGTCGATTCATCCCGCACGTCGGACAGGTGTGGCAGTTTCTTGGAGATCACCAACTCGCCGATGGCGCGGACCAGTGCATCCTTCTGGACCATGTATGGGATGGATGTGATCACGATGCGTCGTGTACGGCCTTCGGTCTCGGTGGTGTATTCACCGCAGACCCGGACGCTGCCGCGACCTTTGTGATAGATCTCGGCGAGTTCCTCGGAGGTATTGAGGATCTTGCCGCCGGTGGGGAAGTCAGGCCCCTGAATGAAGACCATCAGCTCGTCGACGGTCAGGGACCGATTGAGGATCAGGGCATCGCAGGCGTTGATGATCTCGCCGAGGTTGTGCGGTGGGATATTGGTCGCCATTCCGACGGCGATGCCGGTGGCGCCATTGACCAACAGGTTCGGTATCCGTGCCGGCAAAACGACCGGCTCCTGGGTCTTGCCGTCGTAATTGGGGCGAAACGGGACGGTCTCTTTCGGAATCTCCTCGAGCAGCTCCAACGCGATTGGCTGAAGGCGCGCCTCGGTGTAACGATAGGCGGCCGGCCCGTCGCCGTCGATGGAGCCGAAGTTTCCGTGCCCGTCGACCAGGGGGCACCGAAGACTGAAGTCCTGAGCCATACGTACCAGGGCCTCGTAGACGGCGACATCACCATGCGGGTGAAACTTGCCCAGGACGTCGCCGACGATGCGTGCGCACTTCAGCGGCTTGTTAGGCGGTGCGAGGTGCAGCTCGTTCTGCATGGTGTAGAGAATCCGCCGCTGCACCGGTTTGAGTCCGTCTCGCACGTCGGGTAGGGCGCGCGCGGTGATGACGCTCATCGCGTAATTCAGGTACTTTTGGCGGGTGGTCTCATGGAACGAGACGTCCTGAATGATGCCTCGGTTGTCGAGTTGGAGATCGGTTGATTCCGGTGTGGTCTTTTTCTTCCTTGCCATGGCGTTAGGCCTGTGAGCTTTGGTTTGCCCGTATCCGGACGAATGGGTCAATGGAAAGGGGTGGGTGTTGCTGAATCGATATAATCGAATCCGTCATGCATTTCATTTCACGTGCGGCTTCGGTCAGGTTGGGGGGGGCCCGGCCGAAGTCCGACTCCGCTGCGGATAGGGGGAAAGTGGGGCCGTGGGCGCCGAGACGCTGGAGTGAGGTTCGCGAATGGGGGGCGCAGCCAGGGGCTTCACCCGGGCTCCGCAGGAGGCGGGGGGTGATTGCCTGGTCGGGCCGTGGTTGTTGGGCGCTGGATATCCAGGGATTCGTATCCGAGGCGGATCTCCTTCTTCAGGCAGGGCGCGTAGTGCCGAGTATAGACCCAGATCGAGATCAAGTTGATTCCCATGCCGAGAGCTTCAAGGCAATACACCAACCAGGGCTGGAACTGGAACCCCCAGCTCCGTGGGGCCTGCAGGTAATAGAAGATGATGCAGAGGACCGGAAACGAGATGAGTGTGCGCGCCTTTCCGGACCAATTCGCCTTGGCGTCGACATCATAGAGGGCACCGGTGGATCTGAGGAAGGAGACCCACTGGTCGCGGCCGAGGAACAGGATGGCCAGGACGAGCAGGACCTGTGCGTGCAAGGCGGGCTCTTGGCGTGCGGCGAGGTAGACCAGGGTGGGAAATGCCGTCAGGTAGAAAAACTTATCGACCAAGGGGTCGGCGTAGGCACCGATCCGGCTCTCCACGTGAAGGCGTCGTGCCAGCAGTCCGTCCAACAGGTCGGTGGCGGCCGACAGGATCATGGCGCCGAGCGCGAGGGAGAACCAGAGGCTCGAAAGTGGTGCGGGCGCCACGATGCAGATGCCGAGAAAGAGCAGGATCAGTGGCAGGCGCATGGCGGTAAAGCCGAGCACCAGCATGAACTTCCAAAACTTTTTTGGATCGGACATCTCCTCCTCCTTTGTGCGGGGGAATGCCCCGCGGGACGGTGTCAGCGGCCTGCACACCCAACCTTGTAACCCTCAATTGCGGGCGATGCGATCCTGATTCGCATCGATCAGCTCTCTGTATACCGCCAGCGTAGCGGCGGCGGTCTTTTCCCATCGGAACAGTTCCGCGCGCTTGCGCCCCTCCTGTGCCTGCCGTGCGGCCAGTTCCGGTTGGGTCAGTATGGCATGGACCTTGTGGGCTGCCTCTTCAATATCATCCGGAGCGACCGTCGGCGCAGCATCGCCGATGACCTCTGCCAGTGACCCGGCATGGCTGGACACGACGGGCAAACCGCATGCCATCGCCTCGAGCACCGGCAGTCCAAACCCTTCGTAACGAGATAGGTGCAGTAGGCAATGGTGGCTGCGGTAGGCGTCGAGCAGGGCGTGATCGGACAGGGGGCCTGTCCATGTAACATAGGGGGTTAGCCCGAGATGTTCCATGAGCGTGCCAGCCTCTGGGTAACGTGGGTCGGGCCTGCTGACCAGTGTGAGGTGGACGTCCAAGGCGAAATCCCGGCGCAGGATCTCCAGGGTTCGGACCAGCCCGATGATGTTTTTGTAGGGGTCGGAGCGACCGACGTAGAGCAGGCGATACGGTGGTGAAGCAGGTGGGGTGGGGGCTGGCGCCTCCAGAAAGCGCCGATCCACACCGCAATGAATCGGGTGCACGCTCGCCTGTGATCGCTGGGGCAGGAGCATGGAACGGATGTCTTCTGCGGAGGTTTCGCTATCGGTCAGGATCGCGGAGCAGCGGCGTGCCACTTGGCGCATCAACCCACGATAGAGCGGCAGGATTCGGGTCTTTCTGGCTTTGGGCGTGAAGTGGGGAAACTTGAGGGGGATCAGGTCGTGGATGGTTGCGACGATCGGAGTCCGGCCGAGGAGGGGAATCAGGTAGTTGGGGGCGTGAAAGAGTGCGGTGTCCCAGGCGCGGAGCAGGCGGGGGAGTTGGATTTGGGAACGCCATGAGAAGGGGCTGTAGGGAACGAGCTCGGTTTCGATCCAGGGATGGCCTGCCAATTGGCAGGTTTCGAGGGTCCGCCGCATGACCTCAGCCCTGTCGAAGATAGCGCGCAGGCGGATCGGACCGGCCGTCTGGGCCGACCATGCCCGCAGCAGGGCGATCGTGTATGCTCCGATACCGCTGATCTCGGGGAAGATCCATCGGGCATCCAGGACCACCATCGGCGGTCTTCGAGGGGTTCGGGTAGGGGCGGCGTTGTTCATAGTAGGCTGCGAAAGATTTCGAGGATTTTTTCAGCTGCCACCGCCCAAGAAAACTCCTTGGCGCGTTGGAGGCCGAGATGGCTGTATTTCTCGCGCTTGCCCGGCGAGTGGGTCAAGAGTGCCATTGCCTCAGTCCAGGCCTGAGGTGCGTCGGTTGCGGCGTAGAGGACCGCCACGCCGCCGACCTCCGGGAGACTGGCTGCCGGGGAGCTGATGCAGGGGACGCCGCAGGCCATCGCTTCCAGCAGCGGCATGCCGAAGCCCTCGTAGTGGGACGGGATCAGGAAGGCGG
Organism: uncultured Verrucomicrobiota bacterium; assembly: GCA_937875495.1. GTDB lineage: Bacteria > Verrucomicrobiota > CALLYA01 > CALLYA01 > CALLYA01 > CALLYA01. The sequence goes on along the minus strand of CALLYA010000165.1, from coordinate 13,370 downwards.
TTGCGCCGCTATAGAGGAGGGGCAGTTCATTCCAGGGGAGGTATCCGGTCTCGACGATACGGGCGCGGAACGGATGCGTTTCGATCTGTTGATAGAGTGCGTTGGTCTTCCAGCCGTGCATCCCGGTCAAGACCAAGGCCATATCGTCCGGCCAGGCATGGCACTCGCAGCCGACTTGAAAGGCCTCCAGGAGGACCTGGATATTCTTGCGCGGTTCCAAGGTGCCGACGCTGAGAAAATACCGGTTGGGGAGGCCTTGCTCGGTGCGCCAGCGGTCGACTTCGGAGCGTGGCGCAGGCCGAAATATGTCTGAGCAGGCGAGGGGGACGGCGAAGACCCGATCGGCGGGGGGCTGGTAGACGTCGAGGATCTCCCTACGACTGAACTCCGAATCGGTCAGGATGGCGGCTGCCCGCTCGATCGAGCGGGGAACGGCCTTTTCGAGCCACTGAAGGTTTCGGTCCTCGGCGAATTGTGGGAATCGGACAAAGCTCAGGTCGTGAACGGTACAGACTTTAACCGGGTGGCGGGTCGGAGGAATGACGAAATTGGGAAAGAAGAGCAGGTCCGCTTTGGAGGAGGGGAAGAAGGCGGCGTGTGGCGGGGCCCCACAGTATTTCCATGCGGCCTGTGCGAGGCGCCCGGGCAGGATTCTGCTCGGGTGAGGGAAGATCGGCGGGCCGAGGTGAATGAGGTCCTGAAGAAACGGGCCGGCATTGCGTCTGAAGTCGAAATAGCCCAGGTCGATGCGATCGGTTTGAGGCGACAGGCGCTGGGCCAGGGCGGCGACGACTTCGAAGGTATAGCGTCCGACCCCGGTGGGCGGTGCGGCGAGCGGCTGGGCGTCGACGAAGATGCGCATGGCTGGCTTCTTAAAGAATGCGGGGTCAGGTCACCCCGGCGGTTCCGCCGGGTCAGAGGTCGTACAGGTCTCGTATATGCTCAGGCGGCTGGGGACGCCAACCGACCTTGTCCGGCATGCGTCGGAGGAATTCCCGCTGAAGGGACCAAAACCGGCGCCCTTGGAAGCGGTAGAGTGGGATCGATCCGAAGATCGTGACGAGGTCGATCCGATCGAAGAAGAGGTTGAAGGGGCGTGGTTGCAGGTGAAACCGGACCCGCAGCAGGTCGTGGTATAGGATTCGCTTTCGGAGCAATCCCAGGAAGATGAAACCGATCAAGGGTTCGACATCAAGGTGGTTTTCCCTGAAATAGAGCACCTTACTGAAGCAGCCGAAGACGAGGATGACCATGGAGCTGCCCCCGACTCGCGCTTGAAAGGGCATTGGCAGGGCATGGAATGCCCAGAGCAGATATGCCGCAACGGCGATGGAGGTCAGGGGGATGAATGTATTGCGCATCACATTGGCCGACAGGTAAATGGGGCGAAAAGCAAAAGGATTGAAAGCCAGAGGCCCTCGGATTCCCTCGAGGGCCTCTGAAGCAAGCCGATGTGTAAGGTCCACCAGAGTGCGTTGGGTACGGACCCCTGTTGAGGACTCAATCCCTTGCAGGTCGTGCCAGGAATGCCCAGAAGTCGGAGGCCGCGGCCTGCCTGCGTGAGAGCTCGATCAGGCCGACAAAGGCGAACGTGAAGGCGAAGTCGCCCAGGACCTGGTTACGGTAGAACGGCAGACCGGCTGCCATGACCGAAATCCAATGGGTGAGGGTGTGTGGGTAGTAGGCCAGCCATACGGCGGTATTGGTGAGCAGGAAGAACAGGACCGAGCCAAACAGCAGACCCAGAGTCAGGCGCGGCGCCGAGGCACGGCCGCGAAGGCGCATGCCGATCACGCCATAGATGGCGAATCCGAGATAGACAGCCCAAATGGAGGCGTGAAATGGATTGGCTCCACGCAGCAACCCGATCAGTAGGTCGCTGAACAGCATTGCCAACAGTGGAATGACCAGAGCGTGCCGACGGCCGAGGTACAACCCTCCGACCACAGCCATGGCGGCGATCGGTGTGAAATTGGGTGGATGTGGAAACATCCGGTAAATTCCTGCTCCAAGGATCTCAAAAAGGGCAAGGGGCATGGTCTGCGTACCTCCAAAGTTGAATTGCGCGGGATTGACCGCGACACCGAGCTCCGATGCAAGGGAATCCTGATGATCTCCGGGGCGACCTTATCAGGCGGTATCCCGTACTTTCAAGACCCTGGGAGCGAAATGCAACGAGAAAGTGAGATTGGGCGTGGGAAATGGTCGGTGACGAGGTCAGTGGCGCAGGTGGCCCGGATGGGATTTGATTTTCAGGCGGGCCATTGCGCGTGCGAGGGCGAGTTCGGCCCGTGCGAGGTCGGTATCTTCGCTATACGGCTCGCCATTTTTGTTCAGCCGCCTGCGTGCACGTTCCAGCGCTTCGCGTGCCCTGCGCTCATCGATTTCGTCCGGGGTTTCGGCGCTGCGCACCATGACGCTGACCCGTCGGCCGCCCGGCTCGACCACCAGGAATCCGCCGCCTGTGGCGTAAAAGCGAGAGGAACCGGTGGGTGGTACGACTTCCAGTATCCCCGGATCAAGGGCGAAGATCCCCGCTGCGTGACCGGAATAGACACTGAACCGCCCGGCGGAACCGGGGGCGGTGACGCAGTAAACATCCTCCCGGAGGTACTCCTTGGCGAGGGTGAGGATTTCCAGCTGAATGGTCATTGCCATGGAACGGTATATCCTTGGGATGATCAGGCGGAGGCGGACATCTTTTCGGCCTTTGCAACGGCCTGTTCGATGGTGCCGACCATGTAGAAGGCCTGCTCCGGGAGGTGGTCATGTTGCCCGTCGCAGATCTCCTTGAAGCCACGAACGGTGTCCTCAACCTTGACGTACTGGCCTTCGATTCCGGTGAAGGTTTCCGCGACGAAGAAGGGCTGTGAGAGAAAACGCTGAATCTTACGTGCACGCGAAACGCTGAGGCGGTCCTCTTCGGAGAGCTCTTCCATGCCCAGGATGGCGATGATGTCTTGTAGGTCCTTATAGCGTTGCAGGATTTGCTGGGTATGACGCGCGACGTTGTAGTGTTCCTGACCGACGATTTGCGGGTCGAGGATCCGGCTGGTGGAGGCGAGTGGATCGACTGCCGGGTAGATCCCGAGTTCGGAGATCCGGCGGTCGAGGACGGTAGTGGCGTCCAAGTGAGTGAAGGTGGTGGCCGGGGCGGGATCGGTGATATCGTCAGCCGGCACGTAGACCGCTTGCACGGAGGTGATCGATCCACGGTTGGTAGAGGTGATACGCTCCTGCAGTTCGCCCATCTCGGTGGCGAGGGTGGGTTGGTAGCCGACCGCGGAGGGCATGCGCCCGAGGAGGGCGGAGACCTCTGAACCAGCTTGGCTGAAGCGGAAGATGTTGTCGATGAAGAGCAGCACCTCTGCGCCGCTCTCATCGCGGAAATACTCGGCCTGGGCGAGGGCGCTGAGGGCGACGCGCAAGCGTGCGCCGCTCGGCTCGTTCATCTGACCAAAGACGAGGACGGTGTTGTCGATCACGCCCGATTCCGTCATTTCGAGATAGAGGTCGTTCCCTTCGCGGGTACGTTCGCCGACGCCGGCGAAGCAGGAACGTCCACCGTGTTCACGGGCGATGTTCCGGATCAGCTCCTGGATCAGGACGGTCTTGCCGACGCCGGCGCCACCGAACAGGCCGGTCTTTCCCCCTTTGGAATAGGGCGCGAGCAGGTCGATCGATTTGATCCCGGTTTCGTATTGGGACGTGGTCGGGGTCTGCTGCTCAAACTGCGGGGCGGGACGATGGATGGGATACCGCTTTTCAGCTTCCACGGGCCCCTTGTTGTCGATCGGCTCCCCGAGGAGGTTGAAGATCCGTCCGAGACAGGCGTCACCGACCGGAACGGAGATGGGGGCGCCGGTATCGACCGCGGGGGTGCCACGAACGAGGCCTGCGGTCTGATCCATGGCGATACAGCGGACCCTGCCGCCTCCCATGTGCTCGGCTGCTTCCAGGGTGAGGGGACGTTCCACACCCTCTTTGAATACGTGGATGGCGTTGAATACGGCCGGCAGGTCACCTCCCGGGAAATCGATATCGACCACTGGGCCGACGACCTGGGCGACCTTGCCCCGTTTCAGTGTGCTCTGATCTGCCATGGTAGATGTGTTTCCGCGTTTGTAGCTCTTGAGGTGAAGTTATATGGGCGGCGGGGAATACCTGCCGGTGGCTGGCGTTGGATCATCATTTATTTATGGAATGCTTCCGCTCCGGAGACCACCTCGAGGATTTCGGTGGTGATGGAGGCCTGGCGCACCCTGTTGTAAGTCTTGGAGAGTTGCTTGATGAGCTCGTCCGCGTTCTCGGAGGCATTGCGCATTGCGACCATGCGTGCTGCGTGTTCACTGGCGGAGGAGTCGAGCAAGGCGCGATTGATCAGCACCTCGATGTAGAGTGGGAGCAGGTAATCGGCCAGTTTGCCCACGGACGGCTCGAAGATGAAATCGATCTCTTTTCGCGCGGGTGCGGGTGTTTCCCCTCCATCCTCACCGGCCTCCACGGCCTCACTGAGGGTCCCGAGTGGCAGCAGCAGGGTATGGGTCGGCTCGGTGCGCATGGCGGAGACGAAGCTGCTGAAAACCAAATGGATCTCGTCGTAGGCGTGGGTTACGTATCCGGTGATCAGGGTCTTGGCGATGGCGGAGATCTCCTGGATATCGACCTCTTTCCCTGGTGCGGGGAAGGTCTGATCGATCGGCAGCCCGAGCGAGCGGATATGCCGGATGCCCTTGCGCCCGATGACGACGAATCTGGTCTCCGAGGCCGTCAAGCCTTGAGCCACCTTTTCGGCCAGGTTCAGGACATTGCTGTTGTAGCCGCCGCACAGGCCCTTATCGCTGGTGAAGACGACGACACAGGCCTTATGGACCGGACGTCGCTGGAGCAGGGGATGCTGTTCGAGCGCGGGGCATGCGGCGGCCACTTCCTGAAGGATCTCGTGAATCCGCTGCGCATAGGGACGAGCTGCCTGAGCGCTTGCTTGTGCACGCCGCAAGCGGGAGGAGGCCACCATATCCATCGCACCGGTGACCTGCCCGATATTGCGGATGCCGCGGATTCGATTTCGAATGTCTCTCGGGTTCTGTGCCATAAGACGTCTGGTTCGTTGTGGCTCGGCTCAGGAAATCATTGTGCCTGCGGCTGCGGTTCCGCCTGATGATGAGAATGCTCGAACAGCGGGAGGAACTCGTTGATGGCGGTGGTCATCTTTTCGGTGAGCTCCGCGTCCAACGCACCGACCTTGCGAATGGTCTCCGGGATATCCGGATGCTTCAGGTGGATGAAATGGCGCAGCTCGAAATCGAACTCCTGTACCTTATCCACCGGCACATGATCGAACTTCCCGCTGATGCCGGCGAAGATGCTGATGACCTGGTCCTCCATGGAGAGCGGGCAATATTGGCTTTGCTTGAGCAGTTCCGTGAGCCGGTCGCCGCGGTCGAGTTGCTTCTTGGTGGCTCGATCAAGGTCGGACCCGAACTGCGCGAACGCGGCCAGCTCGCGATACTGCGCCATCTCCAGGCGCAGGGAACCGGCGACTTTCTTCATCGCCTTGGTCTGGGCGCTGCCGCCGACTCGGGAGACGGAGACGCCGACGTTGACGGCCGGTCGGATCCCCTTGTAGAAGAGGTCGCTTTCCAGGTAGATCTGGCCATCGGTGATGGAGATGACGTTGGTCGGGATGTAGGCGGAGACATCTCCGAGTTGGGTCTCGATGATCGGGAGGGCGGTGAGGCTGCCGCCGCCGAGGTCATCGTGCATTTTGGCGGCCCGCTCCAGCAACCGTGAGTGGAGATTGAAGATGTCGCCGGGATAGGCCTCGCGCCCTGGCGGCCGCCGCAGCAACAGGGAGACCTCGCGGTAGGCTTGGGCCTGTTTGGTGAGGTCGTCGTAGACGATCAGGGCGTGGCGCCCTGAATCCCGGAAAAACTCGCCCATCGCACAACCGGCAAAGGGCGCGATGAACTGCATGGCGGCGGGTTCGGAGGGGCTTGCGGCGATGACCACGGTGTAATCCATGGCTCCATGTTCGCGAAGGGTGTTCACCACGCCGGCGATCGTCGACATTTTCTGGCCGGTGGCCACATAGATGCAGAGGACGCCGCTCTCTTTTTGATTGAGAATGGTGTCGATTGCGATCGCGGTCTTGCCGGTCTGTCGGTCGCCGATGATCAATTCGCGCTGGCCGCGACCGATAGGGATCATCGAATCGATGCTCTTGATTCCGGTCTGCAAGGGTTCCTTGACCGGCTGACGCTGCACGACGTTCGGCGCGCCCGCTTCGACAGGTCGGGATTCGGTGGCGTCGACGGGGCCGCGACCGTCGATCGGCTGACCGATTGCGTTGACGACACGCCCGAGAAGACCGTCGCCGACCGGCACTTGAAGGACCTTGCCGGTACGGCGCACGGGATGTCCCTGTTCAATGTGTGTGAAATCGCCGAGCAGGATGACACCGATGAGGTCGGCCTCAAGGTTGAGCACCATGCCGTAGATGGTCTCCGTTCGCTTGCCAATCGGTGGGAAGGCGAGCATTTCCTCGGCCATGCAGCCGGGGAGGCCGCTCACACGGGCAATACCGTCGCCCGCCTCGACGACTTCGCCGACCTCTTCCACATCGAGTCGCGGCTGATAGCGTTCAAGGGTTTGGGCGAGGATTTTCGAGATCTCTTGCGGATTGATGTTGAATTCCGACATGTCAAAGCTCTCTCTGAGGTCCCAAAGATGGCGACGTGGGATTTAGTAGCCCTGGGCACCGTGCATGAGTACGTTCCTGAGACGTTCCAACCTGCGGAGCAGGCTCCCGTCGATGACCTGTTTGCCGACGCGGACGACAATCCCCCCGAGAATCGATGGGTCGATCTGCTGCTGAAGCCGGATGGGACGATGGAATTTCTGCCGCAACGATTCTTCCAGCCGACTGAGTTCCTCGGGCGTGAGTGGGGAGAGGGTCCTGACCTCGCCTTCGAGTTCGCCCCGCAGCTCGGCAAGGACCTCGGCGAATTGTTCCGTAACGGCACCAACGAGTGTCCCGCGGTCGTTGTCGATCATGAGCAACAAGGCGTTGAGCAGGGTCGGGTGCACCCGCCCTCCGAGGATTTGCTGGAGCGCCTCTCGTTTGCCCTCGCTCTCGATGCGGGTCTCAGCGAGGAACGCCTGAAGTTCGTCCGACGATCGAACCAGCTTCGCGATGTGCTGGACCTGTTGGGCGATCACATCGAGCGCGCCTTCTGCCTCCGCGAGGCGATAGAGGCCTTCGCAGTAGTTCCGAACACGCGTTTTTTCATCTTGGTGGGTGGTCATGATTGGGGATCTGCCGATCGATGACAGGTTTATGAATCAGCTGCTGCGGTTGGAGAGTTCCAAGGATTGAAGGTTATCGAGGAACTCGTCGACCAGCGCGTGGTGCTTGGTCTCGTCGATGTCGTGGCGGACGACCTCGGCCGCCAAGCGCAGCGAGAGTTCTCCGACGGTCTGTTTCAGATCCTCGATTCCACGTGCCTTGGCCTGTTGGATCTCGGCCTGGGCGCGCTGGACCATTTGGGTGGCCTCCTCCTGCGATTTGGCCAGGAACTCCTTGCGCACCTGATCGGCGACCTTCCGGCTCTCCTCCAGGATGGCCTGTGCTTCTTGGCGCGCCTGTCCGAGGCGCTCCTCATATTGCTGGAGGAGTTTATGCGCCTCCTCCCGGGTCCGCTGGGCCTCCTCGATGCTGCCGCGCATAGCGGCCTCCCGCTTCTTCATCGTCTCATTGAGGGCAGGAAAGACGAATTTACCGAGTGCGCCCAGGACCAAGAGGAAGGAGATCATGGTCCACACAATGGACTTGGGGTCGAACAGCTGGTGTGTCGCATCGCCATGACCATCGTCCGTTGGGTGGGCCTCCTGGCCGCTTGCGGCCTCCACGGTGGTGCCGTCTGCGGCGCCACTAGGAGTGGCCCCGAAGGCGGGCTGCGTCAGGGAGAGGCAGAGCCCGAAGAGGAGTGCGCCCAAAAGGTGCGATTCCATTCGGGATTGTAATGGTAAGTGGTTCATGAAGAACATGAATTCATCCTCGTGAATGCGTCGGTAAACCGCCGGACCCCGGCACTCGGAAAGGTGAAGTGCACGCGGTATCAGGCGCTGATCTTCAGATACAGAAGGATCGCGATGACGAAGGTATAGAGGGCGATTGCTTCAATGAATGCAATGGCCAGAATCGCCATGGAACGGATCTTGCCTTCCGCCTCTGGTTGGCGCGCGATCCCTTGGACCGCAGCCATGGCAAGCAGTCCGATTCCGAGGCCGGTCCCGAGTGAGGCCAGGCCCATACCAATTCCTGCGCCGATTCCTGCTCCGTTCATGTGAAGACTCCTTTCGAGGTTTGCTGAGATCGTCGGATCCTGTTGAGGCCATCGCTGAGGGCTTGGGGACCGACGAAGGTAAGGTTCCAAATCAGTGATGTTCCGCGATCGCATCCGAGATGTAGATGATGGCCAGGATGGTGAAGATCATGGCCTGGATGAAGCAGATAAAGATCTCGAATCCGGTCATTAAAGTGGTGGCCAGAAGAGGCAGAATCGTGCCGGCCTTGGATAGGGTCGTGGTCAGCCAGTGGGAGGTTGGTGCGAACCAGAAGCCTTTGGATGCGGCGACAAAGACGGCGATGACCATATGGCCGGCGTTCATGTTGGCGCAGAGACGAATAGCCAGGGAGGCCGGTTTTACCACGAAGCCGACAAGCTCAATGATGAACATCAGGGGTGCTGCGGCGATCGGGATGCCGGCTGGGATGAATTTGCGCAGAAATCCGATCGGCCCGTGATGTTTGATGTTCAGCCAGAGGGTGAGGATGAAGACCATTGCTGCGAGGGCGATCACGACGGCCGGCAGGGCGGTCGGGGTGCTGAAGATCGGTGCCAGGGGCACGAGCCCGAGCAGGTTGCAGAAGAGGATGAAAAAGAAGAGGGCGCTGGCGAAACCGGTCCAGGGCCTCATCGATTCGCCTCCGAAGCCGACGACGATGGTCTCCCGCACGAATCCGTACATGGCATCGAGCAGGTTGGCCATAAACCCCTGCGGCACGGGATCCGAACGCCTGGCTAGGTGGCTGAGGCAGAGAAAGGTCAGCAGCGCACTCAGGAGCATCATTACGACCGGTCCGGTGATCCCAAGCGCGGGGAATATCTCAAGAGGAGGATGGTAGATCTGCATGTCCTGCATCGGGTTGTCTCCAGGAGCGCCATGCGGTGAGGGTGAGGTTGGCGAGGTGGAAAAAGAAAAAGATGGTGACGCCGACGATCAGTTCGGTGGAGGTGAGCTTGGTCAGCGTGAGGAGAGCGACCGTCAGGCCGATGACGAGGATGGTGAGGAAGGTGGTCCCGAGGGTGATTCCAAGCCAGGCCTCCGGGAAGCGCTTGACGAGGGCACGGCCGACGCCATGGAAGAGACGGAACACCAGAAATAGCCCCACGCCGATTCCGAGCGCGTTACCCACGGCCTCAGCGGTCATTATGGCTAGAAGATTCATGATGATTTGGTCCCTTCATCGGGCGGGCGGTTGTCGCGATCGCTCCCCAGCTTCAGGATGGCGGCGATGGCCGCGATGCAGCCCAGAATCAGGCCGACGATCAGGCCGGCCGGCTCCCAGTGCAGTTTTCGATCGATCCAGTATCCGAGCCCGGCGAAGACCAAGATGGTGCCGAGAATTTGATATCCGATTGCACTGTCTGATAACTCCTGTCTTCGACGGTGCGCAGAGTGGTCCTTCCGATCGTTATTGGATTCTGGATTCACGAAAATCTGGCAAGTGAGGAAACCGGGTGGCAGCGGTATCCGATAGGTCCGAAAAAATAGAGTTTGACGGCTTGGATTGCAAGGGTCGCGGGGGAAATCGGGGTTTCTGTAACCGAGTGTAAGGCGGGGGATTGGCAAAAGCGAGGTCCGTAACATAGTCCGCCGCAAGCGATAGTGCTGATGGCATCAATAATTCGGACTAAAATTATTCTATTTTCCTGTCCACTTTCATGCCGTCTTGTGGTTCACGCGGCACGACGGTTTACGCGGCACGACTCTGCGTGCCGCGACGCGTGGGTTTCGGCCCTCGCGCGAGGTCGGAGGTCGGAGGTCGGAGGTCAGCCCCGGAGCGCTTCGCGCGATAGTGGGGGAGGTTGCATCCGCAGATGCGAAACAACGAGAAATCGGGGTCGGGGTCGGTATCGGAATCGGGATCGATAGAATCGAGGGGATCGAGGGGATCGATGGGATCGATGGGATCGATGGGATCGAATGGCACGCGTGATTCGGCTTGGAATCGCAGTGCGCAAAGATTCCCAGGGCATTTTCCCAGGGCTTTTTTGATTTCGGATAAAATATTCCGATGCGGTTTGCCGAGGTATCCCTCCGCCGCTATGATCCGCGTGGAAGCGTAGTGGTATCTCTCCGATTTGAGGCTGGAGGGGGGGGCAAGCTGTCTGAATCGGTTTGGCCCGGACCCTACAGCAGAGCCTCAATGAAGGAGAGGAACGACAACCTGGAGGACGGACTTTTTTATGAAGAAGCTCACACACAAATTTTTTATGGGTATGGCTGCCTGGCTTCTACCGGTCGTCAGCCTTTTGGCTGTAGAGGGAGAGGTCGTGGGTGGAGGTGCCGCGCAGGCTGCCTCGATTCCCGCCATCTGGTGGGTGGCGCCGATTGGCTCCGTGGTCGCCCTGTTGTTTGCATTGTTTTTCTACCGTCAGTTGCTTGCCCAGAGTGAGGGCAACGATCGGATGAAAGAGATCGCGCAGTATGTGCGCGAAGGCGCCATGGCCTATCTGCGACAGCAGTACAAGGTCGTAGGCATCTTTTTCGCCGTGGTCTTTGTGGTCTTCGTCGTGCTGGCGTTCGGTCTGAACGCGCAGGACAAGATTGTCCCGTTCGCCTTCGTGACGGGTGGATTCTTCTCTGGTCTGGCTGGGTTTCTCGGCATGAAGACCGCCACCCACGCCTCCGCCCGCACGGCACAGGCTGCTTCCGAGTCGTTGGACCGGGGACTCCGGGTCTCCTTCCGCTCGGGAGCTGTCATGGGCCTGGTGGTGGTTGGCCTCGGCCTGCTCGACATCGCGATGTGGTTTGCCGCTCTGAAGTGGCTGGCCCCGATTCTCGGCCGTGAGATGTCCAATGCGGAGATCACGGTTGTGATGCTCTGCTTCGGCATGGGCGCATCTTCGCAGGCCCTCTTTGCGCGTGTCGGTGGAGGCATCTTCACGAAGGCTGCCGATGTCGGCGCGGACCTGGTCGGTAAGGTCGAGGCCGGAATCCCCGAGGACGATCCCCGCAACCCGGCGACCATCGCGGACAACGTCGGCGACAACGTCGGTGACGTCGCCGGCATGGGAGCCGACCTGTACGAGTCTTACTGCGGCTCGATCCTGGCCAGTGCCGCTCTCGGTGTGGCGGCCTTTGCAGGGACGGCGCTTGAGGTCAACGCGCTGATTCTGCCGATGGTGATCGCCGGACTCGGCGTCCTCTTCTCCATCGTCGGGATCTTCGCGGTCCGCACCCAGGAAGGGGCCACCCAGAAGCAGCTGTTGCGCTCGCTTCTGCTTGGTGTGCTGGTCTCCTCCGTCCTGATCGTGGGCGGCTCCTGGTTCGCCGTGAAGGCGCTCCTGCCGGACAGTATGGGCCTGTTCTGGTCCATTCTCACAGGTCTCCTGGCCGGCATCCTGATCGGTCAGACCACGGAGTATTACACGTCGGCGGACTACAAGCCGACCCAGGGCATTGCCGACCAGACGAAGTTCGGTCCGGCCACGACGATCATTGACGGCATGGCGGTCGGCATGATGAGCACCGGTTGGCCGGTGGTGATCATTGGTCTTGGAATGCTCCTCTCCTTCGGTTTCGCGGGTGGCTTCACCCTCGGGATTGAGACTGGTCTGTACGGGGTCGGCATTGCCGCCGTCGGCATGCTCTCCACCCTGGGCATCACCTTGGCGACCGATGCGTACGGTCCAATCGCGGACAACGCCGGCGGCAACGCGGAGATGAGTGGTCTACCTGCCGAGGTGCGTCAGCGCACCGATGCGTTGGACTCGCTCGGCAACACCACGGCTGCGACCGGCAAGGGATTTGCCATCGGGTCTGCGGCCCTGACCGCCCTGGCCTTGCTAGCGGCCTACATTGAGGAAATCCGCCACGGCCTGATGCGGTTGGGGACCACCACCATCGATGTCCTGGGCGAAACGGTCAACGTGGAAACCGCGCGCATGATGGATTTCATGTATGCCTACAACGTCACGCTGATGAACCCCAAGGTCCTGGTCGGTGTCTTCATCGGATCGATGCTGGCCTTTATTTTCTGTGCCCTGACGATCAAGGCCGTGGGCCGTGCGGCGTCGGCGATGGTGGCCGAGGTGCGTCGTCAGTTCAAAGAGATGCCTGGGATTATGGACGGCACGCAGAAACCCGACTATGCCTCTTGTGTGGCGATTTCGACACGCGGCGCGCAGCGCGAAATGATCCTGCCCTCGCTATTGGCGGTGATCGTGCCGATCGCGACCGGCTTGTTGCTGGATGTCGCCGGAGTCATGGGTATGCTGACCGGCGGCCTGGGCACCGGCTTCGTCCTGGCGATCATGCTGAACAACTCGGGTGGTGCTTGGGACAATGCCAAGAAATACATCGAGACCGGCAAGCTCGGCGGCAAGGGTTCCGATTGCCACAAGGCTGGAGTCGTGGGCGACACGGTCGGCGATCCGTTCAAGGACACGGCGGGTCCGTCCCTCAACATCCTGATCAAGCTGATGAGCATGGTCAGTGTGGTGGCGGCAGGAGCGATCGTGAAGTTCGCTCCTCAGATCGCGGAGTTCCTGAAGATGGGCATCATCGAATAAGTTAACAGCCCAAAGGCTCTCTTCGCAGTGAAACCTGCGGGGTTGATGCAGCGCGGCCCACCGGGGATTCCGGTGGGCCGCTTTTTTGGGGAGGCGCCTGTGAGAGGCCGCCAATTCCGGATGGGGAGGACTCCCGCAGGGAACGCAGAGGGGTGTTGGGAGGGGGGGGAATGCAGCTAGAGCCCGTCCGAAAAGCCGCGCTCCTCGAGGCAACGGTTGCCGATCGGCCAGATCATTGTCGGAATCGGGGTCGAGGTAATCGAGGTAATCGAGTTAATCGAGTTAATCGAAATCGAAATCGAAATCGAAATCGAAATCGGGATCGGGATCGGGATCGGAATCGGGATCGATCTGTTCTGAATGGCACTTTGCCCTCATGGGCCGCTCAAACTTCGCTGCCGAGTTGCGTCATCAGCGCAACAGCGTTTTCCGGTTTCGTATGTCCGAATCCCATCCCGCGTTTGTTCGATACCGATACCGATAGCGACCCCGACCCCGATTTTGCTT
>CALLYA010000164.1 GCA_937875495.1 uncultured Verrucomicrobiota bacterium | reverse complement strand
TCTGCCGCCTACCTTTTTTCAGGGGGGGAGATATACCGATTCACCAGGCCAAGGCAGTGACTGAAAACGGCTCCGATGTGGCTGCATCCCCCATCCCAATACACCTCTGCGTTCTCTGCGGGAGTCCTCCCCATCCCGGATCGGATCAGAAGCGGCCGGGGAGCATGGGTCCTGGAGGAGCCACCGCGCCACCCCAGTCATCGTCCTTGCTGGAGCCCGAGGCCCCGCTGCTGTTTGGCCTGCGGCGGGGAGCCACGGCGCCCGGCTCCTCTTCCTCGGCTTTCTCGTCGTCTGCGCGGGCGGTTGCTTTGTACTCGGGGAAGATGCGCAGATCATCAGAGGGATGGTTGAGCCAATTCATTTCGACCCGATGGAAGAGGTTGGTCGGTGCGTTCCCGATCCCGTTGAGGAGTGTGGATGGGCCGACGGCAGCGTCTCGCATGGGGGTAAAGCCCAGGCCGAGGAACAGGTGCGCGCAGATGGCGATCAGGGCGAACAGCCCGAGAATAGTACCTCCAAAAAGGTTGAGGGCGTGCGGGTAGGAGATGGTATAGCGGCTGTTGATATCCCAGGCGGCCCAGCCGAGGAGCGTGCCGAATGCGAGGGTGAGCAGGCAATAGGCGATGAAGGCGAGCCAGCCTTGATGAACGAAAGTCATATTGGTGGCCAGCCATTCATACATGCCGTTCCAGAAGTAGAGGGTGAACGCAGTGGTGTAAATGGAGGCCACGAGGGCCAGCATCTTCAGGAAGAGTCCGGAGCTGTTCGCCCGGATGGCTGCAGCGAGTAGCAGGACCAGAAGGAATGCATCAATGAGGGGATTCGGAGTATTCATAGCGCATGGATCCGATGGATTATCTGAAGGAAAGGATCTTGTCCCGACTCAATCGTCACCGATGACTCGCATGACCTCTTGGAGGGAAGTGATTCCCTCACGTGCCTTGCGGAGGGCGTCGGCCTTGAGACCGCCTACGGCTCCTTGTCGCGTATAGCGGCGCAGGATGACCTCGGTCATCTCCTCGCTCAATGCTTGCTTGATCCGGTCGTTGATGTTCACCACCTGGAAGACGCCTGTCCGCCCAATGTACCCGGTATCGCTGCAGATCGGGCATCCTGCGGCGCGGAACAATTTCGGCAATCCCTGTCCAGGTCTGGGATCGAGGTAGAGGATCTCTTCCTTATCCTTAGGTGTTTGCCCCTCTTTACAATGGGGGCAGAGCTTACGGATCAGGCGTTGACCGACGATGCAGACCAGGCTGGAGGAGAGGTGGAAGGAGTTGATCCCCATCTCCTTGAGTCGGATCACCCCATTTTCGGCGTTGTTAGCGTGAAGGGTGGAGAAGACCAAGTGTCCGGTCAGAGACGCGCGGACGGCGGTTTCTGCGGTTTCGGGATTTCGGATTTCACCCACCAGGATGACATCGGGGTCCTGGCGCAGGATGGACTGCAACCCGCTTTCGAAGGTGATACCGGCCCGCTCGTTGACCTGGAGTTGGGTGGCATTGGGCAGTTCGTACTCCACAGGGTCCTCGATCGTCATGAGGTTCCGCTTGGAAGTATCGATCAGTTGGAGGGCGGCGTAGATGGTCGAGGTCTTCCCGGCGCCGGTGGGACCGACCATCAGGACCATGCCCGCGGTTTGTTTGATGGCCTGTTTGAACTCGTGTTGTTGATTCGGGCCCATGCCGAGATCGGTCAGAGACTGGATCGGCTTGGATTTATCGAGGATTCGCAGGACGATTTTCTCTCCGTGAATGGCGGAGGTGCTGGCGACACGGAAATCGACGGGCCGTCCTTCGCACAGTACTTGGAAATGCCCGTCCTGGGCCTTTTTCTTCTCTGCGACGTCGATGCCTGCCATGGTCTTGAGAGCGGCGAGCGTACGCCGCCCCTCCTCGATATCGTACTCCATGCGGTCGTAGAGTACGCCGTCCAGGCGGACGCGTGTGAAAAGGCCCTCTTCCTTCATTTCGAGGTGCAGATCGCTGGCCTGTTCGAAGATTCCTTGCGCGATCAATGTCCGAGCATTGTCCAGTCCGGTCTTATGGCCTTTGGAGCCTTCGCGCCGAACGCTGTTGCCTCGGTCGTCCAGCAGCTGAATGCGTCGGACGAATGCCCGGTCGACGGGGCGAAAGGCACCTACCGGCACCAGTTTTTCGCCGCCTCCTCCTCCAAGTTTTCCGGAAGATAGCAATTTGGCGAGGAATCCCCGCTTCCGGCGTGGGGCGGTAGGCCGTTGTTTCTGGACATCCATCCGTTTGGCTTTACGAAGGACCAGGTAGGGGACGACGGCCAGGCCGAGGGTAAAGAGCATCAGCGCGTTCCAACTGGAGCGGGGCATGGGCCTATCGGCCAGATCTTGGTCCACCCACGAGAGCAACGCGAAAAAGATGGAGAGGACGATTCCCGAGAAAATGATAAAGGCCAGGGTGTTGTGACGCTGATTCTTGATTCGCTCGACGTCTTCGGGTCGGATGAGATCCTGGAGTTTGACATCGGGAAGTTTAATGCCGGAGCCCTGGTCAGTTTCACTGGAGGGTACTGCGGACCATTGGGCGAGATTGATAGCATCCCAGCGGATATCCCGGAGGTTGCCGGAGGCATCCCTGAGTCGCATCCCGGCGGGGCCTTGGCTGATCTTGACCCCCTCGATGATCTCCCCATTGGTCAATGGCACCGAGATCTGGGTTTGAAGGGGGACGTCTTGGGGGGAGGGGCGTTCGGAGGTCGTCTGAGCTAGGCCGTCGAGGATGCCTGCAAGGAGGCAGAAGACGACAACGATGGCACTGATCCAATTCAGGCAGGGTGTGAAACGCAGCCTTTGCGTATATGTTCTTCTCATGGCCTTAGGTCCTAATTGTGTGGCAATTCCAGGGATAGTCAAGCCAACGGCTCGGGAGGGTCAATCTTTCATCTCTACAAATGGAGGAGGCCATTGGGGGGGGCAAATGGGGGTGATGCGGGTGGTCTACAAGACTCCAGTTTTCCTCGATCGGCAAAACCGACTCGTTGGAAAGCACCGATGGTGTAATTCAACATGAGTGTGACGACGAGGCTTTTTTTTGTTGAATATCTCTAACAAAGGGAGGTGGGGGGAGGTGGGGATTGAGCTTGTTTTGACGCTGTTCACCAGATCGGGACGGTCTGGGTGTCCAGGGATTTCGTGAGGGTTGACCTGTATTCAATGGTGGATTGTGGCGAGGGCGATCGATACCGATACCGATACCGATTTCGATACCGATACCGATACCGATACCGATACCGATTTCGATTTCGATTTCGATTTCGATTTCGATTTCGATTTCGATTTCGATTT
>CALLYA010000163.1 GCA_937875495.1 uncultured Verrucomicrobiota bacterium | reverse complement strand
GAATCGCGTTTGCCATCGATCCCGGTTCCGATCCCGATACCGACCCCGATCCCATATTTCTCTCTCTGTGGCCTCTGTCCTCTGTGGCTATCTCCCGATCCCAACTGCCTACTGGTGGGCCGGCCGGAGGCCGATCGTTTGTGAAGTGGACGTTTTCCGCTGGGACTTGGCATGGCGAATCGTGTTTGCCATCGATCCCGATTCCGATACCGACCCCGACCCCGATCCCATATTTCTCTCTCTGAGGCCTCTGTCCTCTGTGTCCTCTGTGGCTATCTCCGGATCCCAACTGCCCACTGGCCTTGTGTCTGGAAGCGACCGGATGACCGTGTGGAATGGTCTCCACAGGTTGAAACGAAAATACGCGGGCATGGTTTGACAGCATTTGCCTTTACCCTTAATCTGGATTTCGCAATGGAGAAAAATCACCATCATCCCGCTGTTTACCGTGGGCGCAGCCAGACAGGCGACTTTGCGCGTGACGCGCATGCCGTCTATTTCTGGTTTTTTTATTTTAGCGCCGGCCCACGGAAATGGGGGTGATGGTTTTTGACCATACAAACCGATTTTGTGGGCCGCTTCGGATCCGAGGCGGCCCTTTTCTTTTGCCGCTTTTGGGATTCCGGGGGTGAATTCCCGGGTGACCTGAAAGAGGCGAACGCGACGAAAACGATTCCGGACAGGGGAGTGAGACATGATTGTGGTACTGAAGCGTGGAGCAACGGCTGAGGACATCGCGGTGGTTTCCGAGGAAGTTCGTCAGGCCGGATACGAACCACGGGTGATCCAAGGGGTGGAATTGACGGTTATTGCCGCGGTCGGAGACGAACGGTCGCAGGGAAGCCTGGAATCCCTAACGGCGCAGGATGCAGTCCAGCAGGTGATCCGGGTTCAGAAGCGCTACAAGCTGGCAAGCCGGAGTACGAAGCCGGAGGATACCGTGATTTCGGCGGCCGGCTACCAGATCGGCGGGGGGAGTTTCGGTGTGATGGCAGGACCTTGCTCGGTTGAGAGCCGTGAGCAGATCCTGACTCTAGCGGACCAGATGTCCGCCGCCGGTGCGATCTTCCTGCGTGGTGGTGCATTCAAGCCGCGGACCAGTCCGTATGAATTTCAGGGGCTGGGGCAAGAGGGTCTTGACCTCCTGCGCGAAGCGCGTGAGCGCACGGGGCTGGGCATCATCACCGAGGTCCTCTCCCAGCGGGACATTGAGTTGGTGGGCGACTGTACGGACATCTTTCAGATCGGCACGCGCAACGCTCAGAACTACGCATTGCTGACCGAGGTGGCCGCGACCGGCAAGCCGGTTTTGCTCAAGCGTGGGTGGGCGAGCAAGGTTGAAGAGTGGATCCTTGCTGCGGAATACATCTTAGTTCAGGGCAATCCCAATGTGATCCTGTGTGAGCGTGGGATACGTACCTTTGAGACGGCGGTGCGCAACACGTTGGACCTGGGTGCAGTGGCGTTGGCCAAGCGGGAGACGCACTTGCCGGTGGTGGTGGATCCGAGCCAGGGCTGCGGTCGTAGGGACCTGGTGGAGCCGCTTTCGCTGGCTGCCCTGGCGGCGGGTGCCGACGGTCTCCTGATCGAGGTTCATGCCCATCCTGAGCAGGCCTGGAGTGACGGTCCGCAGCAGATCACGCCGGAGCAGCTCAATCATCTGATCGGGCGTCTGGATCGTCTCTGCCCGATGTTTGACAAGCAGCTGGTGCGCCGGGAAGAGCCGGCGATCCTTTGATCGGATAAGAGGGCGCGAAAACGCGCGTCGGCCGGGCAGCGACCGCGATCGATGTCCGGCTGACGCGTGTTTTTTTTGCTATGAACGTCCGGGAAAGAATGGACGGCACCCGATCAGGTTCGGTCTGGGCTACCTTGAGCGCTCCCGAACACCCTATTGGGCTACAACGAAGGGTCGCATAAGCCGAATAGGGAGGCCCCCCGCAGAGATCGCGGAGGGCGCAGAGGCGCATTGGGAGGAGAAAATTAGCTGAGTCGGAGTGGGATTCTGCAACTGGCTTGCTCTGCAGAAAACGAATTTCCCCAAATTTGCCTCCCCAAAAAGCAAGGCTCAGGGGTATGGCCTCAATCCACCCCCATGGCCAGGTCGAAAACGCCACCGCGTCCTCTGCGGGAGGCCTTGCTCAGACGCGCACGGTGCGATGCAACAGGTAGGCGCCGAGGATTTCAAAGAGGATATTGGGGGTCCACATGAGGATGATGGGCCTCATATCGTTCCGGTCGGCAAGGCTCTCGGCGATGATGATGAAGAGGTAATAGGCGAAGACGAGGACGAGGCTGACGGCGATGCCGATGAAGGTTTCGCGGCGACTGGTCCGAATACCGACGGGTATGGCCAGGATGATGAAGGCGAAAGCGGCGAAGGAGAAGGCCATTCGCTTGTGGATTTCGACCATGATCGGCATGGTGCTGAGGCCTTCCATCTCTGCGGATTCGAGGCGGTCGACGAGTTGGACAAGGGTGAGATTGCTCAATTTCCAGCTCTGGCGACCATCTTCATACAGGCTTGCCAGGTCGAAAGTGATGACCTGTTCTTCGCTGGGGATATCCACATCCCTGAAGTCGCTGCCGTCCGGTTTGCGCTCGAGATGGTGGGTATGTGCATTGATCAGGGTGAGGGTAGCCTGTTTGGTCGCCTTATCGATCTGCAGA
Source organism: uncultured Verrucomicrobiota bacterium (assembly GCA_937875495.1). Lineage (GTDB taxonomy): Bacteria > Verrucomicrobiota > CALLYA01 > CALLYA01 > CALLYA01 > CALLYA01. The sequence goes on along the minus strand of CALLYA010000163.1, from coordinate 11,986 downwards.
TGCCCTTCACCGGCGAATGTCTGCTGTTTGAGCTGGCCATTCGGCAACCATTCCAGGATGATGATGTTGGACAGAGCGTCTCCGGATCTGTTGCTGACTTTGATCTGAAATTGTCCCAGGTTGGTCCAGCCACCGGCGTTGAGCACCGCCAGTGGGTCCTTCTCCAGAATCTTTCCTCGCTGGCGTTCGAATAGGGTCTTGGATTTTGGGGCGAGCTCGATGTTGAGATAGGCGCAAAAGAGTGTGAGGATTACGCCGAGCAGGACTGCGGGGCTGATGACCTGGTAAAGGCTGATACCGCTGGCGCGCATGGCAGTCACTTCGTTGTCCGCGCTCATACGGCCGAACACCAGGATGCTCGCAGTGAGGGCGGCCATGGGTATGGCGAACGAAAACATATATGGCAGGAGATACACCATTGCACCCAGGAAGTCGCTGAGTTGCATGCCTGCCGCGATGAGCCGGACAAGACGCATTGCGTTCCCGGTCATCAAGACGAACGTGAAGATGCCGAGGGAGAACAAAAAAGAGAAAACTAAGTTGCCAGCGATGTATCGGTTGAGCAGTTTCATGGTGTTCGACAGGACAATAACGCGAAAAAACAACCTTACAACCTAGTCGGCTGCTAACCCTTTCCATTGACCGTGGTTACATCTGAGGTTATAGAAGAGTACGAGATTTGATGAGCAAACAAGGTCATGGGGCTGCAGCCTTTCCATCTTTACGGCCTCATTGATTCAGGGATTTAGGATTCAACAAGGAGATACGTCCATGGCGGTTACCAAGCGAGATCTTGTTGTAGAAATCAGTGAAAAACTCGATCGCAAACTGACCCAAGCCGAGATTCTGACGGTATTGCAGACCGGCTTTGACCTGGTGATTTCGCATCTTTGCGAAGGGGAGACGATCGAACTGCGCAATTTCGGCGTGTTCGAGGTCCAGCAGCGTCGTGCTCGGGTGGGGCGCAACCCCAACGATCCGGCTTCGGAGGTGAAGATTCCGCCGCGTGCTGTAGTTAAGTTCAAGCCTGGCAAGGAGATGCGGGAGCGAGTTGCCGACCGACAGAAGCCTTCCGCCTGATCTTCGGGTGCATCTGTAAGTGCGTGTTCGGGTCCGCGTTTGCACAGGCTCTGCCGATGGGCGAGGGTGCCAATCTTTCATCGGAACGGAGAGGTACCCTATGAGCGCGCCAGTGAGTAGTCTACCGGGCATGTCGGATATCCTGCCGGAGGAAGCCACCCTCTGGCAATGGGTAGAGGGTCGGTGTCGAGAGGTTTTGCGCAATGCGGGGTTCGGAGAGATCCGAACCCCGATTTTGGAACGTACGGATCTGTTCGTCCGCACGACGGGCGAGGGCTCTGAGGTTGTTCAAAAGCAGATGTTTACTTTTGACGACCGGAGTGGGCGCTCGCTTTCGTTGCGTCCGGAAGGGACCCCATCGATCATGCGCGCCTATCTCTCGAGCCAGGGGGACGGTGGGCCGGTTCGCTGGTACTACATGGGGCCGATGTTTCGCAGTGAGCGCCCGCAGGCCGGGCGGAAGCGCCAGTTCCATCAACTCGGGGCCGAAGCGATCGGCTCGGAGAGTGTGATTGTAGACGCCGAGATGATTGGGCTGACCTATGACCTGTGCAGTTCGGTTGGCCTGCCCGAGGCGGTGGTACTGGTCAACAGTATTGGATCCGCAGAGGATCAGGCGGCAATCAAGGGGTTGCTTGCTGGTTATTTTACCGATCATCGTGAGGCACTTTGCGCGGATTGTTCCCGGCGGCTCGAGGGCAATGTACTGCGCATCCTCGACTGTAAGAACGAGCAGTGTCAGGCGGTGATCGAAGGCGCCCCTCCCATTGCAGAAGCGATAGGAGTGGAGGGCCGGCGCGAGTTCGACAGGCTGATTTCGCTCTTGGATCGAGCTGCCATACCCTTTCGAATGGAGCCGCGCCTGGTTCGCGGGCTCGACTACTACACCCGCACGGTCTGGGAGGTCCGCCACGATGCCTTGGGCGCGCAAGACGCCCTGGGCGGTGGTGGGCGCTACGATCGTCTGGCGGAGAGCCTTGGCCAGAAGGCCTACAGGCCTGGGGTCGGGTTTGCCATGGGCTTGGAGCGAATGCTCCTGGCGATTCAGGCCGGCAAGGGGGCACAGGACCTCCGTGCGGAGGGTGGGCCTGATGTTTGGCTGGTTTCGATGGGTGCCCCCGCTGAAGAGGCGAATTTCCTCTGGGCACGGGAGGTTCGTTCGAAATTGGGCCTGTCGGTTCAGGGCGATTTCGACGGGCGCAGCATGAAGGCGCAGATGCGAATGGCCAATCGTTCCGGTGCGCGCTGGGTCGTCATTTGCGGAGAGGACGAGCTGGCGAAGGGGGTCTTTTGCCTCAAAGACCTGCAATCGGGGGAGCAATGGGAAGTTTCTGGACAGGATGCCGTCGTTCAATTGGGCGGCACTCAGGAGTAATCGAGAAGGCGTGAGTCAATTCAAAGGCCGAATCAACACATGAGTAGGTATCGTACACATCATTGCGGAGCCCTTCGCCGATCGGCGATCGGGCAGGAAGTTGTCCTGAGTGGCTGGGTGCATTCCGAGCGGGACCATGGCAATCTCGTGTTTGTTGATTTGCGCGATCGTGAGGGCATCACGCAGATCGTTTTCTCGCCTGAGGAAGCCCCCGAGTTGATGGATCAGGTGCATCATCTCCGTTCCGAAGACGTCATCTGCGTGCATGGCCGAGTTCGCGAACGCTTGGAAGGCACCATCAATCCGAACCTCGCCACCGGCGAGGTCGAGGTGATCGCGCGGACCCTAGAGGTCCTGAATCGCGCCAAGACGACGCCCTTCCCGATCGATGACGCCTCGCCTTCGCAGAAGGCCGGGGAAGAGCTGCGGCTTCGGCATCGCTACCTCGACTTGCGGCGTCCGTCGATGGCACGGGTCCTACGCGCTCGGCATGAGATCACGCAAGTGGTGCGTGCCTATTTCCACGAGCTTGGGTTTTACGAGGTGGAGACACCGATCCTGAGCAAGAGCACCCCGGAAGGCGCGCGCGACTATCTGGTTCCGAGTCGGGTGCACCCCGGGAAGTTCTACGCCCTTCCCCAGGCGCCGCAGCAGTACAAGCAGCTGCTGATGGTGGCCGGCATCGACAAATACTTTCAGATGGCGCGTTGCTTCCGTGATGAAGATCTTCGTGCAGAGCGTCAGCCTGAATTTACCCAGATCGACCTGGAGATGTCCTTCATCGAGGAAGCGGACATCATGGAGGTGATCGAAGGGATGATGGCCCGTCTTCTGGAGCAACAGCTGGGGTATAAAATGCCATTGCCGCTGCCGCGTCTCACCTATCAAGAGGCGATGGACCGTTTCGGCTCCGACAAACCGGATCTGAGGTTCGGCATGGAGTTGGTGAACCTGGCGGATCTCCTGGCCGACACCCAGTTCAAGGTGTTCAGGGGTGTGCTCGACAGCGGTGGTTGCGTCAAGGCGATCAACGCGAAGGGATACGGCGCCGCTCCGCTGAGCGAGTTCGACCGCCTCTCCAAGCTGGCGCAGGAATTCGGCGCGAAGGGGCTGGCCTGGATCCGGGTCCGATCCGAGGAGGATTGGGCGTCGCCGATCGTCAAATACTTCTCGGATTCGGAGCGGCAGGCTATGCGGGAGCGGCTCAACATCGAGCCCGGAGACCTGATTCTGTTCTGTGCCGATAAGGCGACCGTCGTCAACGAGGTCCTTGGCCGGATCCGCCTTGAGCTCGCCGATAAGATGCAACTGATCGATCCGAAAAGTCACGCCCTGCTGTGGGTGGTCGATTTCCCACTCTTTGAGCGGGATCGCGAAACCGGACGCCTGGCCGCGATGCATCACCCCTTCACCAGTCCGCGCCTGGCGGATCTCGAGCTCTTGGAGAGCGACCCCGATCGGGTTTGTGCGCGGGCTTACGACATCGTCATGGACGGCGTGGAAATCGGTGGTGGCAGCATTCGAATCCACCAGCCGGAGGTTCAGGCCAAGATGTTCAAGGCATTGGGTTTGGAGCCGGCAGAGATTGATGAGAAGTTCGGGCACATCATCGAGGCGCTTTCCTACGGTGCTCCGCCTCACGGTGGTTTGGCCATGGGCTTTGACCGCATGGTCATGCTCCTGACGGGGACCGATTCGATTCGAGACGTGATTCCCTTCCCGAAGACGCAAAAGGCGACCTGTCTGATGACCGATTCGCCCTCGAGCGTGGATGCAACCCAACTTCGTGATGTTCACATCGACCTCACTCCCGCTGCGCGAAAGGCATTGGCTGCTGATGCGACGAAGGTCCCCAACGATCCGCAGGCGATGGTCGAATCGAACGAATGATCAGGGGGAGGGACAATGGCCGCTGGAGCTGGAGATGCCGAGTTCGGTTCCGACGCAGGATTTTGTCGCTTCCGGGACTGGTTTGGGCGGGCGGCTCCAGCGTTGGTGGTCGTACTCGGATCCGGCCTGGGTGAAGTCGCTCTCCGGGCCGGGGCCCGGAGGCTTCCATACGGCGATGTACTGCCCTGGGTAACGGAACATGGGGATGCCGTCGCGGGGCATGATCGATGCTACGTAGCCCTGGATTCGCCTCGGGGGGCGGTTCTGTATCTTCAGGGACGATTGCACACATACGAGGGGTTGGACTGCAGGGCTGCGGTCCAGCCCCTTGCCTATGCCCTGCAACTGCGACCCGAATGCGTGCTGATCACCAACGCCGCCGGCTGCCTCCGGGAGGACTGGCATCCCGGAGAGCTGATGCTGATCCGGGACCATATCAATCTGTTGGGTGACAGCCCATTGCGTGGGGGCGGCGACCCTCTGGGAGCCAGGGGGAGTAGGTTTGTCGATATGACCATGGCCTATGATAGCGCCCTGAGAGGGCTTGCCATGGAGTGGGGAGGATCGCATCCCGAAGTGGCGGGGGTGCTGCGCGAGGGAGTGTATGCCGCAGTGCAGGGGCCGCAATACGAGACACCCTCTGAAATCCGGATGTTGCGGATGTTTGGGGCCGACGCGGTCGGCATGTCCACGGTCCCCGAAGTGATCCTTTGCCGTGCCTTCAGCCGCCGGGTAATGGGCCTCAGTGTGCTGACCAATTGGGCGGCGGGAGTGGGTCGCGCCGAAACTCTGGATCATGCAGCGGTTCTGGGCATGACGCACGCCGCCTCTACCGCGGTCGCGGACCTGATCGAATGGCTCCTTCCACGCCTGCGCTCTGAAAAAGGTTGATCCTTTTCCTGGTTCGAGGTCGTTCGAAAAGGTTTCCGCGTTCTCAACCAGGCTTTCCCATCCGGATCCGGAGAGTTTCCCGCAGGGGGCGCAGAGGGCGCGGTGGCGTTTTCGACCTGCTGATGGGGGTGGGTAGGTTCCAGACTCTGCATCCTCTGCGTTCTCTGCGGGAGGACTCACCATCCGGCCCGGTAACCTATCGTTTCCGCCCAAAGGGGTTTTTGTGCGGGCTCTGACTAGAGGTCGTTCGAAAAGGTCAATGGCGAAGCAACATCGGGCTCGCTATCGAAACCGAAATCCGACCCCGACACCGATTCAGACACGGATCGGACTGATCGGACTGATCGGACTGATCGGACTGATCGGACTGATCGGCACGCATTGTCAGGAGGCGACGTCTTAAGGAGCGTGCCTTTTCGGACTGCCTCAGGCTAGAGCTCGTTCGAAAAGGTAGCCGCGTTCCCAACCAGGCTTTCCCATCCGGATCCGGAGAGTTTCCCGCAGGGGCGCAGAGGGCGCGGTGGCGTTTTCGACCTGCTGATGGGGGTGGGGATCGTTCATGCCCCTGATACCTTTCATTGGGTGGGGGATTTCGGTGAAATGCGTTTTCGGCAGAATAGGGCAGTTGCAGAACACAGCTCCGACGTATCTGCATTCCCTCCTGCCAATGCCCTCCTGCGATCCCTGCGTCCTTCGCGATCTCTGCGGGAGTCCTTCTCATCCGGCCCCGGCGACCTTTTGTTGTTGTCCAATGGGGGGAGGACAGGCTCAGGCTGCCTGCCTTCGCCTTGGTGATTCTTCGTGCCAATCGCCTATGGCTTGTGTCATGGTTGGATGCGAGGAATTGGAAATAGAACAAGAATGCTTATCACTACTTTGCGGTGAAACCGGCTAGGGGCAGTACCGGCCAACGCCGCTGGTGAGTGAGGGGGGATCATGCGCAATCGATGCACCGCGCTGTTTGGGGTTTGGCTGGCGATGACCGTCTGTTCAATCGGCTGGGTCAACGGGAAGGACTTCCTCGAGCCCTGGGGTGAGAACCCCTGGTATTGGAGCTTTGGCGGTGAGCCGGTCCTGCTCTTGGGGGGCAGCGATGATGACAACCTGTTTCAGTGGCCCGAGGCGGAGTTGATTGCTCAGCTCGATCGGATCGCCGACGCCGGTGGCAATGTCATTCGCAACACGATGAGCGACCGCAAGGATAAGGGGTTTGAGGTTTACCCGTTCCAGCAGCGGGAGGATGGCAAGTATGACCTGAACGTTTGGAACGCCGAGTACTGGACCCGGTTTGATCGGATGCTGCGGGAGACTGCGAAGCGGGGGATCGTTGTTCAAATCGAGATCTGGGATCGCTTCGATTACGTCGATCAGGCGTCCAACCGCTGGCAGATCCATCCCTACAATCCCAAGAACAACGTGAACTATACGTACGAGGAATCGGGATTTGCCCGAGAGTATCCTGACCACCCTGGGCAAAACCGCCAGCCCTTCTTTTTCACGACACCGGACCAACGAGACAATGCGGTGGTGTTGCGCTATCAGCAGCGCTTTGTGGAACGAATGTTGGACTCGACTCTTCAGCATGGGCACGTCTTGTACTGCATCGACAACGAGACGAGCGGCGAGGAGGAGTGGGCGCGGTACTGGGCGCGACACATCAAGGCGTACGCGAAGGAACGCGGTCAATCGGTATTTGTTACGGAGATGTGGGACGACTGGAACCTGCGTGCGGATCGGCACAAGCGGACCTTTGACCACCCTGAGCTTTACGACTTTGTGGATGTCTCCCAGAACAACCAAAACAAGGGGCAGGTGCATTGGGATAACTTCCTTTACGTGCGGGAGTATCTCTCCAAGCATCCGCGGCCGATCAACACGACGAAGACGTACGGCTCGGATGGCAACAAATTCGGGCACACGGACCAGGACGGGATCGAACGATTCTGGCGGCATTTGTTGGCTGGAGCGGCCTCGATGCGATTTCACAGGCCCGACTCGGGACTCGGGATCAACGACAAGGCGGTAGCCGCGATCCAGGCGGCGCGAAAGCTGGAGTCATTAATCCCGTTGTGGACCGTTCAGGCCGCCAACGAGCTATTGGGTGAGCGGTCCGAGAACGAAGCCTATCTTGCCGCGGCCCCGGGGCGTGCGTATGCACTTTATATCCCCTCGGGTGGGACAGTGGAGTTGGTGCTGCCGGAGGTGGACGGTGGATGGACGATGCACTGGATCGACATCGACCGCGGGGAATGGGGGCCCAAACAGAACGTGGATAAGGCCGGTCGGACCCGGATCAAGCCGCCTTCAAAGGGGAATTGGGCTGTAGCGGTGGTGCGTCCGTGATTCAGAGGGTGTCACCGAGGCGCTGACAATGAAGAAAGAAGGGCAGGGGACTTGAACAGTTGGTATCAGCAGTTGGAAAAGCCGCCGCTCACACCGCCCGGGTGGGTGTTCGGGCCGGTCTGGACCGTTTTGTACATCCTGATTCTGATCTCGATCGTCTTATGGGTCCGATCAAAAGGGAAGGCATACCCGGCGCTGACGTCCGCGATTTTGGTGGTGCATCTCGCCGCCAACTTCGTGTGGACGCCGCTCTTTTTCGGGATGCAATCGCCCCTCTTGGCATTCATCGACATCCTCCTGCTGGATGCTACCTTGATCATCCTGATCTACCTGTTTCGCAAATCTTCGTTGTCTGCTGCGTACCTCCTGCTTCCCTATCTGGCCTGGGTCTCCTTTGCGACCTATCTGAACCTCATGTTTGTCCTTCAATGAGGTGGCCGCGGCTGACTCCTCAGGATCTGTGGATGTCCGACTTGGTCGGCAGTCGACGTGGTTCGCACGGTGGCGCCTTTGGGTTGCGGGCGGTGGAGAGGATAGAGACCGAGGACCCTGTGGTCGGCTTCGATATGGGACTTCCCGCCTTCGGGCGGGATTCGATTGCTTGCCCCGTATTGATCGATGGAGTTCTGGTTCTCTTTCCTTCTTGCCGCCGGATTTGAAGGGCGGGGTTCGACCTTTTAAGGTAGTTCCATACGGGGTTTCCCATTAACGCTTTACCCACAAGGAAACAATCGATGTCAGATCAGATCAGCACACTGCAGAAAGTACGGGCGGGATATTCCCCCAAGCTACCGGCCGCGTTGGCTGGCGGGGTGAACAAAGTCGTGGCGCAGCAGGGCGCCCCGACGGGTGCCGCCGCGGATGAGGCGCTCGTAAAATCACAATTCCCCCATTGCTTCGGGCAGCCTGTGGTGACCTTCGCCCCCGGAACGGCCGATGGCGTCGGACAGCGGCTGAACGTCGGAGTGGTCCTCTCGGGCGGTCAGGCACCGGGCGGGCACAACGTGATCTCCGGGCTTTTTGACGGACTCAAGGGGGTGCATCCGGACTGCCGCCTTTTGGGATTCAAGGGCGGTCCCCAGGGGCTGGTCGACGACGACTACATCGATCTTACCGCGGACGTGATTGACGCCTATCGCAACACCGGCGGGTTTGACATCATCGGTTCTGGGCGGACCAAGCTGAGCTCGGAGAAGCAGTTCGAGCAGGTGAAAGAGACGGCGCTTCGCAATGATTTGGCGGCGATCGTCGTCATTGGCGGAGACGATTCCAACACGAACGCCTGTCTGATGGCGGAGTGGTTCCAGAAGCAGGGTTCGAAGGTGCAGGTCATTGGGGTGCCGAAGACGATCGATGGGGATTTGCGCAACGAGCAGATCGAGACCTCGTTTGGATTCGACACGGCTGCGAAGGTCTATTCGGAGTTGATCGGCAACATCTGCCGAGATGCCAATTCCGCGAAGAAGTATTGGCATTTCATCAAGCTGATGGGCCGGAGCGCCAGTCACATTGCTCTCGAGGCGGCGCTGCAGACACATCCGAACCTCTGCCTGATCTCCGAGGAGGTCGAGACCCAGCAGATGACGCTGAAGCAGATTGTGGATCAGGTCTGTGACGTGGTGGTTCGCCGCGCGCGCGCAGGCAAGAATTTCGGAGTGGCCTTGATTCCGGAGGGTTTGATTGAGTTCATCCCGGAGATGAAGGCATTGATCGGTGAGTTGAACGAGATCCTGGCGAAGAACAAGGACTACTTTGCCACGCTTTCGACCAATGACGATCGGTTCGAGTTCATCAACCGCGAGCTGTCTCAGCCGTCCTCGCACGCGTTCAGCTCCCTCCCGACAGCGATTCAGGAGCAGTTGATGTTGGAGCGGGATTCCCATGGAAATGTGCCGGTGTCGATGATCAAGACCGAGGAGCTCATCATCGACCTGGTCAAGAGCCGGCTGAATCGGCTCAAGGCGAGCGGTGAGTACTCCGGTAAGTTCAGTCCGCTGAGCCACTTTTTCGGCTATGAAGGGCGCTGCGCAGCCCCGACGAATTTCGATGCCGACTATTGTTACTCTCTTGGATACAACGCGGTTGCGTTGATCGCACAGGGGCTGACCGGCTACATGTCCTGCGTCAGCGGTTTGACGAAACCGGCGGCTGAGTGGCAGGCCGGCGGGGTTCCGCTGACCATGATGATGAACATCGAGCGTCGTCACGGTGAGGACGTCCCGGTGATCCGCAAGGCCTTGGTGGAATTGAACGGCAAGCCATACAGCGAGTTCGTGGCGCATCGGCACGCATGGGCGGACGGGGAACAATACCTCTATCCGGGGCCGATTCAGTATTTTGGGCCATCGGAGGTGTGCGACCAGCCCACGATGACCTTGATCCTCGAACGCGGTTGAGCAATCGCATGCTTCACCTGTTTGTTTGAAAACGCCCCGGCACCCGACGTGCCGGGGCGTTTTCTTTGGCGCCATCAAGGCAACCGTCCCCCTTCGCGAGTCGGCCGCGTTCGTTGGGGAGGCGTAGGCCTGTCGGAAGGATCAAAAGGCTGAACCATTGAGCGGTTGGGCGACAGCGGGGTTGCGGACGTTTGGGACCGGAAATTTGCATGCCGAATCACACGTTCCGTCGATTTCGATAGCGATTTCGATAGCGAGAGCCTGTCCGAAAAGGCCATTGGGGCATAGCTGAAGGCACTGCGGCACCGGATGGGGAGAACTCGCGCAGAGGCGCAGAGGCTCTCCGGATGGGAATGGAGGGGCAGGTCCGGAACGCGGCTACCTTTTCGGATACCCTCTAGCGAGAGGTCGTCCGAAAAGGTATCCGCTTTTCCAATCAGGCATACCCATGCGGATCCGGAGAGCCTTCCGCAGAGGGCGCGGTGACGTTTTCGACCTGCTTATGGGGGGGAGGGTCAAAGCGCTGAACCCTTCCTTCAGGGGGGATTTTTCAGCAAAACCGTTTCAGCAGACCAAGGCGGTTGTGGAAAACGGCTCCAAAATACCTGCATTTCCCCTCCCCATGCACCTCTGCGCCCTCTGCGTTCTCTGCGGGAGTCCTCCCCATCCGGATCCGCAGACCTTTCTTGGTGGCTCCATAGGGTTTCCGAACGGGCTCTAGCGATAGCGATTTTCCAGTTTCTGCATCTGCGGCCATCTGGGAGGGCGGCGAACGGCGTGGCGGGGATGTGGGGTTGCCTGCGAGAGGTGGTTCAGGGTTTAATGGGGGCTGATCTGGGGCATAGGGGCAAGAGATGCGGTCTGGACGTGTGGAACAGGGGGCGACGATGTGTTGTAGATGGCTGGATAGGCATGGATTGAAGCTTTTGGGAGCGATAGGGGTATATTGCCTGGCCCTGGTGGGCGGTTCTGGACTGCGTGCCGAGCCGGAATTGCCGAACATCGTGTTGATCATGGCGGATGACCAGGGGTACGCCGATATTGGTGTATACGGGGCCAAGGGCTTTGAGACGCCGCACCTGGATCGCCTGGCGGGTGAGGGGATGCGGTTCACCGATTTTTATGTGACCCAGCCGGTATGCGGAGCCTCACGTGCGGGGCTGCTGACCGGGTGTTATCCGAACCGGATCGGGCTACCGGGTGCTCCTGATCACAGGGCGCGACATGGGATTCATGAAGCGGAAACGACCTTGGCCGAACTCCTGAAGGGGCGAGGGTATGCCACGGCGATTTTTGGGAAGTGGCACCTGGGGCATCACCGCGCATTTCTCCCGTTGCAGAACGGATTCGACGAGTATTTCGGATTGCCGTATTCGAACGACATGTGGCCGTACCATCCGGAGGCGCGTCCCGGGACCTATCCACCGCTGCCGCTGATGGAGGGCAATCGGGTGATCGGGCTCAACCCCGATCCTGCCCATCTGACCACCTGGTATACGGAGCGGGCGGTCTCGTTCATCGAGCGCAATCGAGAGCGCCCGTTCTTCTTATACCTTCCCCACAGCATGCCGCACGTGCCTTTGGGTGTCTCGAAGAAGTTCAAGGGGAAGTCCGCCCAGGGCTTGTACGGGGACGTGATCATGGAGTTGGACTGGTCCGTCGGGCAGGTATTGGAAGCCTTGGAGCGGCAAGGGCTGACCGAGCGGACGCTGGTGATCTACACTTCGGACAACGGGCCTTGGCTCTCCTATGGTACGCATGCGGGGAATACCGGTATCTTACGCGAGGGGAAGGGGACGACGTGGGATGGTGGGGTTCGAGTGCCTTGTATCATGCGTTGGCCCGGTAGGATTCCGGCTGGAACGGTCACCTCGGAGCCGGTGATGACGATCGACATATTGCCGACGGTGGCGGGAATCGTGGGAGCCCAGCTGCCTGCGCTGCCGATCGACGGTGAGGATATCCTGCCGTTGATGCTGAGTAGTCCACTTTGGATGCCTAATCGAAACTA